>DASYBP010000119.1:0-7261 GCA_036500715.1 Rhodopila sp. | reverse complement strand
AGACGATCAGGGCGTTGACGTAACGGTGGCCGCGTTCACAACCTTTGTGCGAGAACGGGTGTCGATCGCAGCAAAGAAGCCCTGGGCGCCAGCCGCTGTCGCAGATGTTCTTGGCCACCGCGCCCGGCGCGAACCCGACCTATCGGGTGGTCTCAGGATCGGACCGCAAGGAATACCCTGCCCTCACTCACCGATTGTCGCGTTGGGATCGTGGCACTGGACGGACGCTCGCGGTCGCTGCGCGGGATCGCCGGCGTCTGCACGGCAGGCCTTGCTTCGCAGGTTGGATCAGCAACCCTGCTGACGTGCGCCGGAATGCCAGCTACAAAGACCAAGTGACGCCATCCATCGCGCTGCCCGACGCCCCGTCCGTGGTCGCGGGCCATGGACGCGCCGCCGTCCTGACACCGGACGGCGAACTGCTGATGCTGGGAACCGCCGACGCCGCCGCGCTGCTCCGCACATTGCCGCCACCGATCCTGGTGCACGCTCCGGCGACCTTCCGTCGGCTCAATATGCGTCCCGGACCGGCCTTCGACCTGCTGGAGCTGTTTGCATTCGTCCGCCCCGCTGTCACCGCAGCGCCGACACCGCGTGGCCTGGCGATGGCGCTGGACGACGATAATCCGTCGATCGGGCTGGAGGCCGAGGTCACCCGTTTGCCCGATCTTGCCGCCGCGCTACTGCACCAACTTTCACTCGGGCGCGACACCTTGCTGAACCGCGACGCGGCGGCCTTGGCCGCGCGCATGCTGAAAGCCGGCTGGGGCTGGGGCGGCTACGTGATGCATGCGTTGGGCCGACCTGACGCGCCGGCCTCGAACGAGCCGCTCAAAGTGTGGAAGAAATTGCCGGAGTGGGAGGATAGCGCGCCACTGCCGTCGCCGTCGGCTCATCCCGTCTCGGAATCCGAAGCCCGACTGCGTCTGTCCGCGATGCTGGGTCCGCATGCCGAACAGCGGCCCGGCCAAGGGGATTACGCCGGCGCCGCGACCGCCGCGTTCGCGCCGCGGGAAATCCGCGGCGACCCGCATCTGGTGCTGGTCGAGGCGGGAACAGGCACCGGCAAGACCCTGGGCTACCTGGCGCCGGCCAGCCTCTGGGCAGAGAAAAACCAGGGCGCCGTCTGGATCAGCACGTTCACCCGCCATCTGCAGCGGCAGATCGACAGCGAACTGGAACGGCTGATCCCTGACCCGACCGAACGCCGCCGCCGCATCGTGGTCCGCAAGGGGCGGGAGAACTATTTGTGCCTGCTGAACCTGGAGGACGCGATCGGCACTGCCTCAGGCGGATTCATGAACCAGAACGTCATTCCGCTGGGCCTGATCGCGCGCTGGGCCATGGCGACCGACGACGGCGATGTCCAGGGCGGCGACCTGCCGGGGTGGCTGCCGGAACTGTTCGGAGGTTCCCTGATCGCGTCCCTGGCTGACCGGCGCGGCGAGTGCATCCATGCCGCCTGCCCGCACTGGCGGCGTTGCTTCATCGAGCACACGATCCGCCGTTCGCGGACCGCGGAGCTGGTTGTGGCCAACCATGCGCTGGTGATGACCCAGGCGGCATGGGGCGGTCTGGACGACAACGTCGTGCCGACGCGGTATGTGTTCGACGAAGGCCACCACGTGTTCGACGCCGCCGACGGCGCGTTTTCGGCGGCGCTGTCCGGCGCGGAGACTGCCGAGTTGCGGCGATGGCTGCGCGGCGCCGAGGGCGGACGCTCGCGCGCCCGCGGGTTGCGCAAGCGGCTGGACGACCTGATCGCCGACCGCCCGGCCCTGGTGGCGCCGCTGGATGCCGCGCTGCAAGCCGCCATCGCGCTGCCGCCCTCGGACTGGGCCAGTCGGATGCACGAGGAAGGGCCGGAGTTCGATGGGGTTGGACCCCAGCGGCCGAACCCTTCGGAGGCCTTGCTGCGCCTCATCCGACGGCAAGTGCTCGCGCGTACCGTGGGGGCCGAGTCTCGGCCGGCCTTCGGCAGCCAGGAATGCGACGTATTTCCCTTAAACGAGGAGGCCGCCCAGGCCGCCGAACGGCTGGCCCGGGCGCTGGCCCGGATCTCGGAACCGCTGGCGACGCTGCGCGAGCGGCTGCTGGCACGGCTCGACGAAGAGGCGGAGGACCTGGACGAAGCGACGCGCAATCGCATCGAGGCGATCGGGCGGTCGCTGACCCGGCGCGCGCTGAACCCGCTGCAAGCCTGGCAGACCATGCTCTGGAGCCTGACCGAGCCGCAGCCGGACCCCCAGGCCAGCCTTGGGCAGCGTCCGACGCACGTGCTGTTCCTCAGGCTGGACCGCCGGGACGGGCCGCGCGATCTGGACGTGGGCCTTTACCGCCATTGGCTCGACCCGACCATTCCGTTTGCCACCACACTCGCCGCGCCGGCGCAAGGATTGCTGGTCACGTCGGCGACGTTGCGCGACTCGGGGGATCGCGATCCGGAAACCGCCTGGTCGTCCGCCGAGGCGCGGGTCGGCGCGCCACACCTGCCGTCGCCGGCGATCCGGGCGGCGGTGGCGTCACCGTTCGACTATGCCGAGCAAACGCGTGCTTTCGTGGTCAGCGATGTCGCCCCGGGTGACCTCGACCAGCTCGCGGCCGCCTATCGTGCCCTGTTCATCGCCTCCGAAGGCGGCGCGCTCGGGCTGTTTACCGCGATCAGCCGGCTACGGGCGGTGCATCAGCGAATCGCCCCGCAGCTTGAGCAAGCCGGTTACCCGCTATACGCGCAGCACGTCGATGCGATGGGCAACGCCACGTTGGTGGATATCTTCCGCGCTGAGGAAGAAAGCTGCCTTCTGGGCACCGATGCGATGCGCGACGGTGTGGACGTCCCCGGCAGCGCGCTGAGGCTGGTGGTCTTTGAACGGACGCCCTGGCCACGTCCCGACATTCTGCACCGGCAGCGGCGAATCCACCTGTCGGACGGTGACCCGAAAGGCTACGATGACCGCATCGTGCGGCTGCGACTGCGCCAGGCCTTTGGGCGGTTGATCCGCCGGGCCTCGGACCGCGGGGTGTTCGTTCTGCTGGACCGGCAGGCGCCCAGTCGGCTGATGTCCGCCTTCCCGGTCGGGGTGACCGTACGGCGGCTCGGACTGGCTCAGGCGGTTAACGAAACTGGCGCTTTCTTGCGAACTCGTGCATTTCTAGCGCCAGGGTCGCCAGTTTAAGGCTTTGGCCTTTGTCTGATAGTTCAGGAGAGAAAGATGCGGTCCGAGGATGCGATCGACGCGCCAGAGGCTTTGGTGTTGACAATGGTTCTGGTATCCGCCGCGGATGGCGGGATCACCGACCGCGAAATCGGCATCATGTCCGCCCTTGTTCAGACCCTGCCTGCGTTTCAGGATTTCACCAAGGAGGCACTCGCGGATGTGACCGAGCGCGCCGTCGACCTGCTGCACGACGATGACGGTCTGGCGCACGCCGCCCGGCTGATGCGGGCGGCACTGAAACCCAAACTGCGAGAGACCGCGTATGCGTTCGCTTGCGAGGTTGTGGCGGGCGGACAGGGCGCGCGCCGACAGTCGCTGGACATGCTGGATTTCGTGCGCGGCGAACTCGGGCTTGATCAATTGGTCTCCGCGGCCATCGAACGCGGGGTGCGCGCCCGCTACCAGCGTGTCGAAGCCCCCGACTTGTCCGATCGCGGTGAAGCGTGAGTCGCGAAGCGATGACGATTGCCCCGTGAATCGGCCACTTCAAGCAAAGTACGACGTATCGCGCTGCTCTGATGCGCGATACTAGTATTGCGCGTCAGAGCAGCGCTAACGCACCAGAGCGTGGCTGAAGGATCTGGCGGTGAGGATCCTCAGCATTGCGACGTGTCTTGCCGGAGCGCCGGTTGCGGTCCTGGCCTTTCTGGCCGCTGCGCAATGGGTCGATGTCTGGCCGGCGCTGGCGGGGATTGCGGTCATCCTGCTAAGCACGATCGCGTTCGCGCTGGTCTGGGGACGTGATCTGGACCTGTTGATCGGTCAGATCCATCGCATCGCCTCGGATGAGAGTGGCCAGGCCATCGATGGGGAGAGCCCGGTCCTGATGGCAGCGCTTGGGCGCGAGGTCGGACGCCTGTCGCGCCGCCTGGCCGCTCGCAGCGCCGTGCAGGAGCGCAACCGCCGCGCTGACACGCTTATCCTGGAGCGTCTCCCGGACCCCGTCATTGTCCTCGCATCCGACCGCTCAATCCGCCGCACCAACGCGGCCGCTCGGGCGGCTTTCGGCGATGATATGGCGGCGATGCTGCGCCATCCCGGCGTTCGGGGCGCCATCGACCGGGCCCTGACAACGAATCTGGCGCAAAGCATCGAGTTGGGGTTGCGGGCACCGGTGCCGCGCGACGTGTACGCGACGGTGGTGCCGATGGACCCGCCTTTGGCCGACGGCGGCCAGGTGCTGGTTGTGCTGTCGGATCGGACCCGGGAACGCGTGGTCGAACGCATGCGCGCCGATTTCGTCGCCAATGTCAGCCATGAGTTGCGCACGCCGCTCGCTTCTCTGATCGGCTTCGTCGAGACGTTGCGCGGTCCGGCCGCCGACGATCCGGCCGCACAACAGCGCTTCCTGGAGATCATGGCAGAACAGGGCGCGCGGATGAACCGGCTGATCGACGATTTGCTGAGCCTGTCGCGGATTGAACTGACCGAACATCAGGTGCCGTCGGAACCGCTTGACCTGGCGGCACTGGTGCAGCGCATCGTCGCGGGCTTCGAGCCACGGCTGGCGGAACGGAAGGTTCAGTTGGCGATGCGGGCGGAGGCCGATCTGCCAGTGGTCGCCGGCGATGCCGACCAGATGGCGCAGGTGCTGCAAAACCTGCTCGACAACGGTTTGAAATACGGCCGGGACGGCGGGGTCCTGACCGTAGACGTCTCGCTGGCGCGGCCCGGGACTCATTGGCCGAACCGGCGCGGCATCGTACTGTCGGTCGGGGATCAGGGACCCGGTATTCCGCGCCAGCATTTGCCTCGGCTGACCGAGCGGTTCTATCGCGTGGACAAGGGGCGCTCCCGCGCCGTAGGGGGCACCGGACTGGGACTGGCGATCGTCAAGCATATCGTCAACCGTCACCGCGGCCAGTTGCTGATCGAGAGCGAAGAAGGCCGGGGCACGACCGTCAGCATCTGGCTGCCTGTTATTCAGGCCGTCGCGCGTTCAGCGGATGCGCATTGACGAACGGCGAACGTTGCCGGCGCTCGCTACCGCCCAAGCGTACAAGCCGAACCGCCGGTCAAGATACCGCAATTTACAGCAATAACGATCGAGGATCCATGCAAGCCGCTCCTACGACTACGCTGTTCCTCCTCCTCGGTCTGGCGGCTGCTCCGGCGCAGGCCCAGACAAATCCCCCGAATGCGGACGCCATCCGGTCGAGCCTGGGACGAATTCTCTCCATTATGACATTGGGCGGCATATCGGTGCAGGAACAGGCCGCCGAAGTGACGCAGCACGGGGCGGATTACCAGGTGCGGCTGCCGCTGGCCGATTTTTCGGCGCCCCCAGACGCGGCTGTCACAGCGGTGGCGCACCGGGTTCAAAACGGAATGCTGCACATCACCGCGATGACGCTCCCGTCGGCCGGGACGCTCGAAACGGCATCGGCAGGTGACCCGGCCGGGCAGATCACCTACTCAGTGGGCGAGCAGCGGATCACCGCGAAAGTCGACCCCAGCCTGACGGTGCCATCATCTTACGAAGCCGAGTTCGGACATGTCCGACTGTCCTCCGATCAGGGCGAACAGCACGGCGAGCAGAGCTTCGATCGGTACACTGTCAACGGCACGCTTTCGGGCGACCAGGAGGGCCGGGTGAGCATGGCCTCGCAGGGCAGCGGGACCGGGTTTCACTTTGTCGGACACGGGCCGAACGGCTTTGTCTCCGATGCGTCGGCGCGGGCGCTGGCCGGTCATTTCTCGGTCGAAGGCCTGAACCGTGACCAGGGCACACGACTGATGACCGCTCTCCGGGGCGTGGCGGGCAGCATGAAAATGCCCGGTCGGGGGCCGGATGTCTCCGCCGAACAGCGCGCAGCGCTGCACGCCATGGTCGAGGCCGCCGACGGCTTAATGAGCCGGCTTGAGGTGGAGGAGGCGCTGGAGGGCGTGCGTTTCGCCGCAGGTGCCGGCGCCGGGACGATCGGGCGCGTGCGTCTGACCGCGGCGGGCATGACGCGGGAACAGCGACTAGACTCGGAGATAGGGATAGCGCTGGACGGGATTTCGTCGTCCGCGGTGTCAGCGGAAAACGCTGCGTTCATGCCACATCATGTCGATATCAAGACGTATCTGCGCGGCGTACAGGTCAATTCGCTGATGGCTCTGCTGCATGCCGCCACCGAACCGGGGGCTGATCCGGTGATGCTGCAGGCTCAGGCAACGGCGCTGCTGGCCGATCCGCACGCGCATGTCGGGATCGAGACGCTGGTTTTCGACTGCGGGCCGCTGCGGATCAAGGGTTCGGCGAGTGTGGTGCCGCATTCAATTGCAAACGGGGGTGCGAACGGGCGCGAAGGTCCGCTTGGCGCCGAGCTCCATATTGCGGCCCGCGGGTTGGATGCCTTCCTGGCGCAGGCGCAGAGCCAACCCAACCTAAAGGGGATCATGCCGATGCTGTTCATGGCAAAGGGGATGGGGCGCGCCCAGGATGAGAGCATCGTATGGGACATCAGTCTGGGCGACGGGCCTATCAGGATCAACGGTGTGCCATTCGGTCAACCGGCGGACAATACCCGGTAAAGCACCACGTCGCGGCTGGTGCGGTCCTCCAGTTCCAGTGTCGTTTCGATGTGGTACGTCATCAGCGGCGCGAGGCCCGCTCGGGGCAGATAGGCGCGCCCCGGGTCGGCGATCCAGACCTCCGCCGACTGCGCCATGGCGATCAGCCAGGGCATGATGTGGCCGGTCATCGCCGCCTCGTAGCAGACATCCCCGCACAGGATCAGGTCCCAGCGGCACGCGGCGCCGACCACGTCGCCGACCGGACGGATCTCGACGTGGTTGGCCGTGGCGTTCAGGGCGATCGCGACACGTGCAAGATCGTCGATCTCGGCCGCCTCGACTGAGATGGCGCCGGCCAGGGTGCAGGCAATCGCCGCCATTCCGCCGCCGGCGGCGAAGTCCAGCACACGTTTGCCGACGACCAGTCCTGGATTGTCCAGAACATGCCGTGCGAGGGCCTGGCTGCCGGGCCAGGCGAAGGCCCAGAACGGCGGCGCGATATTGCGTTCGGCCAGCCAGGCTTCGGAGGCTTGCCAGATCGG
>DASYBP010000118.1:0-3122 GCA_036500715.1 Rhodopila sp. | reverse complement strand
ACCATCAGCCACCGTGTCGGCCCGTATATGTTCGTCCACGCCGGCGTCCGGCCGGGCATACCGCTGGCGCAGCAGACACGGCACGACATGCTGTGGATCCGCGAACCCTTCCTGTCTTCGCACGCCGATCACGGTGCTGTGGTGGTCCATGGCCACACGCCAAAGCGAGAACCTATTGTGCAGCCGAACCGCATCGCCATTGATACTGGCGCGGTATTGGGGGGAGCCCTGACATGTGTCGTCCTGGAAGAGGATAGACTCGCCTTTTTGCAAGGATAGCCCTGATGCCCGCTCTTTCCGGCGTCGATCGTCTGGACGATATCGCAATCTCACTTGCTTGTTTGCACCGCAGCAAGCGAAGATGAGTTGCAGCTTTGCAATACCCCGGTTACGGCAGTTGAATGAATCAGATAACCCCCGGATCCGCGCCGCGCCCGGACGAGCCCCAGCCCGACCTCGCGGCGGCGGTGCGGCGGCTGGCGCACACCAATGTCTTGGTTATTGGCGACGTGATGCTCGACCGGTACACCTATGGCGAGGTCATGCGGATAAGTCTGGAGGCTCCGGTACCGATTCTGGCCATAGAGCGGGAGGTGGCGTTGCCAGGCGGGGCCGGGAACGTCGTACGCAATCTGACCGCGCTCGGTTCGGCAACCGCGTTCATTTCGGTGGTGGGCGATGATCAGGCTGGTTCTGAGCTGACTGGTCTCGTCGGGGGCCAATTGAACGTGGAGCCTTGGCTGCTGGTGCAGGGCGGCCGTACGACCACACAGAAAACGCGCCTGATCGCAGCGGGCCAGCAGCTTTTGCGGGCGGACCGGGAGCAGACCGATCCGATCCATCCGAAGCTCGCAGACCGGCTCGTGCGCATCGCGTTGGACGCGATGGCGGCGACCAGCGTCACGGTGCTTTCGGACTACGGCAAGGGCGTCCTGGCGGCCGACGTGCCGGCGCGATTGGTGGAGGCCGCTCGCACGGCGGGCCGCACGCTGATTGTCGACCCGCGCGGCAGCGATTTCGCGCGTTATGCCGGCGCTGACGTGGTGATGCCGAACCGGTATGAACTCGCTGCGGCGTCCCGAATGCCGGTCGATACCGAGGCGGCGATCGTCGCCGCAGCGCAGCATTTGCGCGTGCAGCACGGGTTCGGCGCAGTCGTGGTGACGCGCGGCAATGACGGCATGACATTGGTGGATAACGCCGGCTCGCAACATTTTCCGGCCGAGGCGGCTGACGTATTTGACACTTCGGGCGCCGGCGACACGGCGTTGGCAACGCTGGGCGCGGCCCTCGCGGCGCGACTGTCCCTGCCGGTTGCAGTGCGGCTGGCCAATCTGGCGGCGGGCGTTTCGGTCGGCAAGGTCGGGGCATCGGTGGTGCGGGAAGCGGATCTGCTCGCGGCATTAACGCCGCAGCACAGCGCGCTGCGGAAGATCGTCACCCATGATGAGGCGGTGGAACAGGCCGAACGGTGGCGCCACCGCGGCTGGCGGGTCGGGTTTACCAATGGTTATTTCGACCTGCTGCATCAGGGGCATATTCAGTTGCTGGAGCAGGCACGTGCGGCGTGCGACCGGCTGATCGTCGGGGTGAACGCGGATGCGAGCGTGCGGCGCCTCAAAGGCATCCCCCATCCGGTCCAACCCGAGGCTGCTCGGGCCGCGGTACTGGCGAGTTTCGCCTGTGTCGATCAGGTCTGTTTGTATGAGGAAGACACCCCCGATGCCTTAATCGAGGCACTGCGGCCGGAGGTGCTGATCAAGGGCGCCAATCACGCCGCCGAGGATGTTGCCGGCGCCGATCTGGTGCGAAGCTGGGATGGGCGGGTGGTGCAGATCGATCTGCTGCAAGAGCAAATTCCCAACCCGCGCATGGCGACGCTGCCGCGCTGAGCGCGCCACGCCCAGCCCTTACCGCGGCTGACTGAAGCTTTGCACCGTCCATATCAGCGGCGCGGGGTCAACGCGGATCGCGCCGATCCGCGGGCGGTTGAGGTCGGCAATCAACACCATCCCGCCCGCCCACATCACCAGCAGCAGCCACGTCAGCACCACCTGCCGCGAGCCGGAGGCGCCGAGGTGATAGCCCATCGCACCGATTGCGAGCAGGGAACCGGCCATCAGCATCCAGGACAGATCCGCTGGCACTCGGCTTTCGAACGCGAACCGTTCGGCCCGCGAGGCCTCGAACATAGTGATCAAGGAGGCGATCAGAGCCGTCGTGATGGGGGACCGATCCTGTTTGGAGATCGTCTCCGCCGCTTGCCAGATCTGCGTCTGCAGGGCGGCCGTGCGGGCGTTCAGCTCCGGTTCGACATCAAAACTGCTCGAGCGCACGTAGGCCAATGCGACCTTGCCATAATCCTCGATCAGAGCCCCAATCGCTGGACCCGCATCGCCGGCGATGAGCTTCGAGCGCAGCCAGGCGGTGCTGATGGCGTTGGCCTCCTGGACGACGAGGTTGCGGCGCGCCTCGAATCGGGACTGCGCGATGGTGATGGTGAGGCCAAGCGTGAACGCTAGCAGGCCGAGCATTCCGGTTGTGATTGTGCCGATTCCGGCGAGTTCGCGCTCGTGCGAGGGACGGCGGCGGGCGCGCCAGAGCCCGATATGGAAGCCGGCTTCGTTGGCGGCGTACAACGACACCAGGATCAGGCCGCCGAACAGCAGGAGAGTGGTATCCGTCAGCATTGCGAGGGCGCGGTCGAGCATGGGGGCTCCCGGTGGGTAGCGTGACGCGTTCAGCCGTGATCGGCCCGCAAGAAGTTTGCGCGATTCCCAGCCGTAGCCGGCTATTTGCCGGCGACCTGGGAATGCCGCAATATCCTTGATGATTCGCCTCGATCGCGGAACCCGAGGCGGCGCAACGATAAGCCGGAGAATACGGATGAGATCTAGCCGCGACCGGATCCTGACCAGTCACGCCGGAAGCTTGCCGCGACCCGATGCGCTGATTGAAGCCAACCGAATCCGCGCGGCCGGGGATGGTGCGGACGAGGCACAGTTCCAGGCGCAACTAAAGGCCGCGGTCAGCGACGTGGTCGGCCAGCAGAAAGCGATCGGTATCGATCTGCCGGGCGACGGCGAGTTCGGCAAGGCGATGGGGAACCGGGTCAATTACGG
>DASYBP010000117.1:0-2882 GCA_036500715.1 Rhodopila sp. | reverse complement strand
CATAATCCCGGCCTGTACACCGACGATGAAGGCGCAGGCGATGGAAACCTATCCCGATTTTCTCGACTCGACCGATCTATCGGCTGACGGACCGGCGTTGCGGAGCCGGTTGGATCGCGACGGCTACCTGTTCATCCGCGGCCTGCTGCCGGCACGGACGATCCACGCCGTGCGCGAGCGCCTGCTGGCCAAGGCCGCGGCGGGCGGCTGGCTGGACGCCGACGGCCTCGCCAACCAGGACGCCGCATGCAAGGACCCGGAGGACCGCTACATGCGCGTCTTCCGTAGTCTATGGGTGGATGAGGAGCTGCACCGGCTGCGCATCCATCCGATCGTCACGGACCTGTTCACCCGGATCTTCGGCGAACCGGCGCTGGCCCATCCGATGTTTGTGCAGCGCAACATCTTTCCGCAGGCCGATGGTTTCGACTTCACCACCGGCGCACACCAGGACAGGGTCCATATCGGCGGCGCCACAAGCTACGCGATGTGGATGCCACTGGGCGACTGCCCGCGCGAAAAAGGCGCACTGGCCGTGGCGGCCGGTTCCCACACGCAGGGCATCCTGGAAACCAAGGTCGGCTCCGGCGCCGGCGGCATGGACATCGCCGTGCCGGTCCCCGGCACCTGGATGACCGGCGGGTTCGCGGCCGGCGACGCGCTGATCTTCCAGGATGTCACGGTGCACAAGGCGCTGCCGAACCGGACCGATGAAATCCGCATGTCATTCGACGCCCGTTTTCAGCCGCTGAGCCAGCCGATCGCCGACGTCAACATGGTCCCCTATGCCGGCTGCGGCACCTGGGAGGACGTGTATGCGGGATGGGAGCGGTCCGATGGCCAGTATTACTGGAAGGACCTGGCGCTCAACGTCGTGCCGCTCGATCGCAGCCACTACGAACGACGCGATGCCCTGGCGTTTGAGATGGCGGAGCGGGGTGAGCGGGAAGCGAGAGACGCGCTCCTGCGCATCATCCAGCGGGACCGGAGCGAGGCGAAACGTGCCCGGGCGGAAAAGCTGCTGGAACGGCTTGACGCCTGAGCGACGCTTCAGCAACGATCGCCTGATCCGCTCTGACTGTTACTCCTGCGTGCCTGGTCAATGGACAGCCGCCACACGAGCGACCGGAATTCCAACCGCTCTTGCTCGCCGCCCGCTGACCAGGCGGCGAACGTTATCCAGCCGGCCAGTCGCAACGTAAGCGCGCAGCAGCGTGCCCTCAACCAGGTCGGTCTGTGCCAGGCTGCCCACCAGGCGGTCGCGCTGATCCCACACCGGCTCGATCGCATCGATCGCGGCGGTGAAATCCTGTCGTTGGAACGCAGCGAACGCGCGCGCCAGCGCCGGCACCACCGCCCCGGAAGCATAGCGTTCGTTCCGAGCCAGGTCTTCCATGTCGCGGACCCGCGTCTCGAGCGCGTCGCCGTCGCTGGCGGCGGCCTCGACCAGGGCCATGTGCCAATCGGCGTAGGCGTTGCCGGCGCGCGGAGCCACCTTGCGGGCGAAGGCGAACATCGCCTGCCAGCGGGCGAGATCGTGCGGCTGCCCCGCCAGCTCCCACCGCCAAAGAAACGAAGCCGCGTTGGCCAGTATGCTGATCGCCGGGTCTCGGTTGACCTCGGGCGCCACGGCCTCGCTGTAAAGCCGGAATGCCGAATCTGCATCGCCGGCCTGAAGTTCGAACAGTGCGAGATGCCAGCTCAGGTGGCCATAAAATCCCCCGTCGCGGGGATAGGTTGCGAGCCAGCACCGCAGAAACGCCTGGCCTGACGCCAGATCTCCGGCCTCGTAGCAGAGATGGGCACGTGTATGCGCCCCATAGGCGTTCGTCGGATTGCGTACCATCGGTTGATCTATTTTTGTTTGCGCGGCTTCATGCAGTCCGTTTTCCGCAAGCGCGAACGCGTGGTGGCCGGTGAACCACCAGTCATCCCCGAATGACGGCGCAAGATGGTCCATCAGCGCGAGCAGTTCGCGCTTCTGCTCGACGCGGCCGGACGACCCGATCAGGCCGTTGGCGGATGCCGAGGTGCTGAGCACCATGGCGTCGCGCGGCCATTCGCCGAGATGCACCTGCAGCACGGCAAGTGCCGTCGCGGCCTGGCAGGAGATGAGATAGTCGAAGAACGCGAGGTGACTGGCTTCCCTGTGCGGCAGACCGGATGCCAGCGCGTTCGCCGCTGCCATCGACGCCCGCGCCGCTGTGATGTCACCCCGCAGTTGTTGCACCCGAGCCCTGGCGGCGAAGGCGAGGGCGAAGCCGGGATCGGCCGCGATGGCCCGGTCGAACGCCGCCAGAGCGCCGGGATTCATGCTCAGATACAGATCGCAGCCTTGAACGTAGGCGTCCCGCGCGGTGGCGGAGGTGGTGGAAACGGCAAAGCCATAGCGGTCTTCTAACATGACGGTGTTTTCCGTGGGGACTATTTGGGGCGCTTGGCGGCGTAGGATCCTCCGGCCGCACGGACCTCGGCCGCGGTCGTCGCGGTCCGCAGGCGCGCAAGATGTTCAGCCTCGCCTTCGAGCATTTTCCGCGCGTTGTCCAGCACCGGCTCGGCCTTGTCCGCTGGGAATTTCATCGTTCTCGTCCATGTTGAGACGCCCTTCCATTCTGAAGGAGATTAGCCGCGGGTGCGCCGGCGGAGCCTAGTAGTGCCCGCCGCCGGGGGGGCCAAAGCTGTTTGTCGGGTGATCTCCAGAGCGGGACTAATGCGCTACATGCCAGCGCGTGGCCGGTGCTTGATTCCAAAAGCTCTGGCCAGACCGCGTTAATCGTTGCCGGCTGCCACCAAATCTGCGAAATCGTGCACTGGCATTCAAGAGCTCTCGCCCTGCTGAGATCGTACCCGCAAGCCCAGAAGAGTTACCTCTGACGCTGCCG
>DASYBP010000116.1:0-7835 GCA_036500715.1 Rhodopila sp. | reverse complement strand
TTGTCACCGCGATCCTCCTCAGCCTACCTCGACAAGCCGGCGGCATCATACGTAAGAGTCCCGTTCGGGCGAGGGGAACACCATGGCCGAAGGATTTGGGGCCGAACAATTGGCGACCGAACAGGTTGCGCAGCATTATGGCAGGGGTGGCGTGCTGGACCGGATTCTTGCCGGGCTCGCGCAGGCCGGAAAGGATCTCGACCACCTGACCATCGACGACCTCGCGCCGGTCGACGAGTTTCATTCGCGCCGGCGCCTGGCGACGCAGGAACTGGCAGCGATGCTGGCGCCCCGCGCCGGCGACCACGTCATCGATGTCGGATCGGGCCTCGGCGGCCCGTCGCGCTATCTGGCTGCGACCTGTGGCTGTCACGTCAGCGGGATTGACCTGACACCGGAGTTCGTCGCTGCCGCCACCGCTCTGACGGCACGCGTCGGCCTGTCCGCTCAGGTGGATTTCCGTGTTGGTTCCGCCCTCGATCTGCCATTTCCAGATGCCAGCTTCGACTGCGCCTGGTCGCAGAACGTGGCCATGAACATCGCCGACCGGCCGAACTATTACGCCGAGATGCACCGTGTCCTGCGTTCGGGCGGCCGGGTGGCCATCCAGGATGTCGCCGCCGGCAACGGTTCGGCTCTCGACTTCCCGATGATGTGGGCGGATCGGCCGGAGATCAGCTTTCTCCGTACCCCAGCGGAAACACGGACCCTGCTGCAAGCCGCTGGCTTTCGCGTCGAGCAGTGGATCGACAATACCGAAACGGCGATCGCCGAGGCGGAGGCAGAGCGCGCCCGCAATCCCTCCGGCCCGCCCATCCTCGGCATCCACCTGGTCGTGGGGTCGGGATTTCGCGAGAAGATGCGCAATGGCCAGGGCGCGATGATGGAAGGACGGATCCGCCTGATCAACGCGGTACTGACGAAGACCTAGCTCAGGCTGGTTCGGTCGGCAAACCCGCGGCAACCAGCTCCTTGAATCCCCCGGCGTTCCGCACGTCGGTAAAGCCGAGGTCAACGAGCGATTTTCCGGCGAGCGCGGCGCGGCCGCCCGAACCACAGTAGAGAATCACCGGGCGGTCCTTGCGCAGCGCCGGATCATAGGTCGGCAGGTCAGGATCGGCCTTGAATTCGAGCAGGCCGCGCGAAATCGCCAGCGCGCCTTTGATCCTCCCGCTGGCAGCGACCTCGGCTCCGTCTCGTACATCGACGATCACTGCGTCCGCGGTCCTGACCAAGGCCGCGGCGTCCGTCGCGGTGATCGCCGGCACAACCGCTCGGGCGGCCGAAAGCAGATCCTTGACAGTCGTCGGCATGGTGGCGGCCCCTCCGGTTTTTCGTCGGTCCACGCGACCTTACATGCGATCCGCGATCCCGTCATCGCCGGAAAAATTTTCGAGCGACGGAATAAGCCGCCCCCGGTTGCGTCCAAGGCGCTGAAGGCTGCCGGCATCCGCTCGAGCAGGCCCGGGACACAAATTGCAACGAAGGAGCCGTACGCATGCGACACTCGCTGTTGAGTGGGATCGTTCTTGTCTCAATTTCCTGGCTCGCTGGGGCCGCACATGCGCAGAACGCTGCGGCCGGCGCGCAGGTCTTCAAGTCACAATGCAGTATTTGTCACTCGCCAAGGCCCGGACGGAATATCGTGGGACCCAGCCTGTTTGGCGTCGTGGGACGTCATTCCGGCTCAATACCGGATTTTCATTACTCATCCGCCAATCGCGCCTCCGGGCTGGTCTGGAATCCCCCCACCCTCGACCGTTACCTGACCGCGCCGCGGGCCGTCGTACCGGGCACGCTGATGAGCTATCCCGGATTGAAGGACGACCGTGAGCGAAGTGACCTGATTGCCTATCTGGCCAGCCTGCGATAAGGGGCCTCATGGGGAATGCGGTTTTGCGGATCGGCGGGCTTGCCGTCGCCGCCGCTTTGATTTTCGTGGCCTGCACTCGGCCATCTTGGGCGGTTCCCTCATTCGCCGCCCAGACCGGCCAACCATGCACTGCTTGCCACATCGGCGCGTTCGGACCTCAGCTAACCCCACTTGGCCGGGCATTCAAAATCGGCGGCTACACCCAGACCGGCGGCCAGGGTCCGCTGGCGAAAATCCCGCTCGCCGGTTTCGTGCTGAACTCGTTTACCCATACCAACACGTCACAACCGCAGCCGGCCGCGCCAGATTTCGGCCGCAACAATAACTTCGCCCTCGACCAGATCAGCCTGTTTCTTGCTGGACGCATCACCGATTACGCGGGCGCGTTCGTACAGGGCACCTATGACGGTGTGGGCCATACAGTTCATCTGGACAATACCGATCTGCGTCTGACCACGGTGGTGGATGCATACGATCGCGACCTGCGCCTTGGCGTGTCCGTGAACAACGGGCCCACCGTGCAGGATCCGTACAATTCGACCTTCGCGTGGATTTTTCCGTTTGCGTCATCGGCGCTCGCGCCCACGCCGGCGGCGCAGCCGCTGTTGGCGGGCGGGCTGATCGGCAATTCGATCGGCGCCACGACTTACCTCTGGTACGACGAGAGCCTTTACCTCGAGGGCGGTCTGTACAACACCTATGGACGCACGCTGCTCAATCTGACCGGCGCAACCCTCGGCCCGGGCGCTACCGCCAATCCGGCGCCCTACGGCCGCGTCGCCTATGAGTGGAACTGGAACATGCAATCGGCGCACATCGGTGCCGTCGCGCTTTATTCCAACCTCAGCCCGGCGAACGGGGAGCGCAGTGTCGAGACCATGTTCGGACGCGACAGCTACACCGATGTCGCGATCGACGGCGGCTATCAGTTCCTCGGCGACGGCACGAACATCGCGACAATCGACGCGATCTTCACCCATGAGGAGCAGAACCTGAAAGCCTCGACCGCACTCGGAACGTCCACCGGCCCAGCCAACCACCTTAACCAGGCGCGGGTGAACATGACGTATTTCTATCAGAATACCTACGGCCTCAATCTCGGCTGGCAAAACACCTGGGGCAACGCCAACCCCGCCTTGTTCGCGCCGCAACCGCTCAGCGGCAGCGCCAACGGCAAGCCGAACAGCAACAGTTTTATCATCGAGGCGGACTGGGTGCCGTTCGGCAAGGACAATTCCTGGGGCAGGCCGCTGGCAAATCTAAAGCTGGGCATTCAGTACACGATCTACACGCTGTTCAATGGCGGCACGAAAAATTTCGATGGCTTTGGCCACGACGCGAGCGGCAACAACACGCTGTTTCTGTACGCCTGGCTGGCTTTCTGAAGCAGCGACGCGTCCCGTGTCAGCAAAAAGCTGACCCGCCGGGGAATAAAGCGCCCCGTGCCTCGTCCATGTCCGTGTTGGACCCGCGACCGGCCCCCGCCGGTGTCGGTCAGCATGTCGTTGCAAATTGTCGGAGGGAAACGTGCCATGGCTACCACCTCGTCTTACACCGGATCGCCTGAATCGGCTCAGGCAAACCCGCAAGTGCCGCCGTCGGACATCGGCCCCTCCCTGCATCACCGGATGCGGATGACCTTCACCGAGACCGATCTGGTGGGCTCAGACCCCACCGTAGGCGCCGAGCAGACTGACCCCAATCTGGTCAACCCGTGGGGCCTTTCGGAGAGCCCGACCAGCCCGTTCTGGATCTCCGACAACGGCTCAGGCCTCGCCAGCATCTACAGCACGACACCGGACGGCGTGACGGTGAACGCTATTCCGCCGATCACCATCGCGGTGCCGCCTGGCCAAACGCCTGGTACCGCCAGCCCCACAGGGCAAGTGTTCAATAGCTTCGCGTCCGATGGAGCGTTTACCCTTCAGGACGGCTCGCCAGCGCAGTTCTTATTCGCAACCGAGGATGGAACGATTTCCGGATGGAACTCACAGGCCGGCACGCAGTCGATCATTGCGGTGGACGAAGCGAACAATCCGGCCGACGGCGACGAGGCAATGGGTGCTGGCGCCGTCTACAAAGGTCTGGCGATCGGGCAAAGCGCCAACGGTCCCCTGCTGTTCGCCGCCAACTTCCGCCACGGCTCGGTCGATGTTTACGATCAGAACTTCAACATGGTGAACAGCTTCACCGACCCCAACCTGCCGCAGGGTTTTGCCCCATTCAACGTCCAGGTGCTGGACGGCAAGCTGTTTGTCACCTTTGCCGAACAGAACGCCGCCAAGCACGACGACGTGGCGGGCGCGGGAAACGGCTTCGTCGACGAGTTCAATCTTGACGGAACGCTGATCCAACGCGTCGCATCGAACGGCCCTCTCGATTCGCCTTGGGGGCTGGCGATCGCGCCTCAGAGCTTCGGCAAGCTCGCCGGCGATCTGCTGGTCGGAAATTTTGGCGACGGCATGATCAACGCCTTCAACCTCGATACCGGTCGGTTCCAGGGCGCATTGAAGGGGGCCGACGGCAAGCCGATTGTGATCGGTGATCTGTGGGCCATCAGCCCGGGCAACGGCAGCGCGGGCGGCAGCGCCAACACGATTTACTTTACGGCGGGTGTCAAGGACGAGGCTCAGGGCCTGTTTGGCAGCATCACGCCGCACATCGCGTAACGGTACCAAAAACGACTGACGGCCGAACCATACAGTCCGGCCGTCAGCGCCTCGGCCACAAGGCGGTGGAACCGCCTCCGCTTCATCGAAGTGTGACAGCAGCCCCCACCTCGGGGGCTTTCGCGCTTGGCAGAACAGCGCGCTCAGAATTACACTGTTAGTACCCCTGATCGACCACAGCATCTGAGCCCCACGTCGAATTGCCGAACTTGCGGCCATGCGACACGAACACCGATAAAAATAGTCCTCACAATGGAGTGAACTCATGGCCACCGTTGCCGCACAGTTCGCCGAAGTTCTTGCTGCCGCCGGTGTCAAGCGGATCTTTGGTATCGTCGGGGACAGCCTGAACGGACTGACCGACGCCATTCGCCAGCAGGGCAAGATCGAGTGGCTGCATGTTCGCCATGAGGAAGTCGCGGCCTTCGCCGCCGGCGCCGAAGCGCACCTGACCGGGTCCCTCGCCGTCTGCGCCGGAAGTTGCGGACCCGGCAACCTGCATCTGATCAACGGCCTGTTCGACTGCCATCGTTCGCGGGTGCCGGTTCTGGCGATCGCCGCTCATATCCCGTCAGCCGAGATCGGCTCAGGCTACTTTCAGGAGACCCATCCCGAGGCTCTGTTCCAGGAATGCAGCCACTATTGTGAGCTTGTGTCGGGCCCCAAACAGATGCCGCGTACGCTCGAGATCGCGGTGCGGGAGGCGGTCGGCAAGCGCGGCGTCTCGGTGATAGTGCTTCCTGGCGACGTGGCGCTGGAAGACGCTATCGATGCGCCGCCGCCGACATCCGCCAGCCTGCTGCCAACGACCCCCGTCGTCGTGCCGGCATCGTCCGACCTGCAGACTCTGGCCCGGCTTCTGAACGGCGCGGCGCGCATCACGCTGCTTTGCGGCTCGGGATGTGCCGGGGCCCACGATCAACTTCTTGCCCTCGGCGAAAAACTCAAGAGCCCGATGGTTCATGCGCTCCGGGGCAAGGAACATGTCGAGTGGGACAATCAGTACAGCGTTGGCATGACCGGCCTGATCGGATTTTCGTCCGGCTACTACGCGATGAACGATTGCGAACTGCTGCTGATGCTGGGCACCGACTTCCCCTATCGCCAGTTCTATCCGCGGGGCGCGGCCCGCATTGCGCAAATTGATATCAGACCGGAACAACTGGGCCGGCGGGCGCCGATTGCCCATGGCTTGGTGGGTGACATCGCCCCGACCCTCGACCTGCTGCTGCCATTGTTGCAGACGAAACAAGATCGGCGGTTCCTCGACCAGGCCGCCGAGCATTATCGCAGGACGCGCAGAAGCCTCGACGAGCTCGCCGCGGGTGCGTCGGGAAAGCGATTGATCCATCCGCAGCAGGTCGCCAAGGCGCTGAGCGATCTTGCCGCCACGGACGCCGTGTTTACCTGCGATGTCGGACTGCCCACCGTATGGGCGGCGCGCTATCTGGCGATGAACGGCAAGCGTCGGCTGCTGGGCTCGTTCTGGCACGGATCGATGGCCAACGCCATGGCGCAGGCGATCGGCGCCCAGGCGGCCTTCCCTAAACGCCAGGTGATCTCGCTGTCCGGCGATGGCGGCTTCACCATGCTGATGGGCGACTTTCTAAGCCTTGCGCAGCTCGGACTGCCGGTGAAGGTGGTCGTGTTCAACAATGGCGCACTCGGCTTTATCGAGCTGGAGCAGAAGTCGACCGGATTCCTTGACTTCGGCACCGAGCTGAAGAATCCGGACTTTTCCGCGATGGCGGAGTCGGTAGGCGTTCGCGGCTTCAGGCTCACGGATGCCGCGGACGTGGAGCCTGGCATCCGCGCCGCGCTCGACCATGACGGGCCGGCGCTGATCGATGCCGTCGTGAACCGACAGGAGCTGGCCATCCCGCCAAAGGTCACCGCCGAGATGGCAAGAGGCTTCACGCTTTACATGGTAAAGGCGGTGATGAACGGCCGTTCGGATGAGGTGCTGGACCTGGCCCGCAGCAATCTGTGGCGCTGACGTCCGCCTGACAGGGGGGGAATCCATGCCGGCCAGCGCGGCGACGCGCACGCATCTCCGCAAGACCAGGACAGCATACGCGCCGGCACTGGGCGGCTTGTTGCGTACGGCCTTGCCAGTGCTGCTCTATGGGGTTCGGCTCTGGATCGCGGTCTGCCTGGCGTTGTTGGTGGCATTCTGGCTGGAACTCGACAACCCGTCCTGGGCCGGCACATCCGCCGCAATTGTCTGCCAACCGGTGCTCGGCGCATCGTTGCGCAAGGGCTGGTTCCGCCTGGTCGGGACGGTCATCGGCGCCATCGCGGCGGTCGTGCTGAGCGCCTGCTTCCCGCAGAGCCGGCCCGGATTTTTGCTGGGTCTCGCGCTCTGGGGCGGCGTCTGCGCGCTGGTGGCGACGCTCCTGCGCAACTTCGCCTCCTATGCCGCCGCTCTGGCCGGCTACACCACAGCCATCATCGCCGGCGATGAGCTTGGCTTGGTGGGCGGCGTGAATGGCGACGCCTTCCACCTTGCGGTTGGCCGAGGGTCGGAGATCTGTATTGGCATCATCTGCGCCGGCCTGGTCCTCGCCACCACCGATTTGGGCGGCGCGCGCCAACGCCTTGCGATTTTGCTCACCGGCCTGTCGGCCGACATTGCCGGCGGCCTCATGCGCGCGCTCCGCGTGGTCGGCCCGGAACAGGGCAAGTCGCGATCCTTGCGACGCGGCTTCATCCCCAGGGTCGCCGCACTGGACACGGTCATCGACCAAGCGGCCGGCGAAATCGCCACCTTGCCGTTTCGTCCGCGCGCGCTACAGGCCGCGGTCGACGGCTTGTTCGCGGCTCTCACCGCCTGGCGCTCCGTCGCCAACCACCTGGAATTTGCCGCCGCGGGGGCCCAGGACGCGGCGCGGATACGGGCGTGCCTGCCGCCGCTGCTGACAACGCCGGAAGCCATCGCGAACCCAGCGCATTGGCAGGCCGATCCGCGGGCGATCCGCCGCGCCATGGTGGCTGGTGTGCGGCGGCTGATGATGTTGTCCGCCGAAACGCCGTCGCTGCAGTTGCTGCGCGACCGTACCGCCGAAGGGCTGCTGGCGCTAAGCCGCGCCGTCACTGGCGCGATAGTGCTCGACCATCCCTGGGTCTCACAGATGCCGCGGCATGTCGCCCGGCTGCGTGTCCCCGATGTGCTACCTGCGGTCATCAACGCGATACGTGCGTTCCTCACGATCGGTGCCGCCGCACTGATCTGGATCTGGACCGCATGGCCGGGCGGAGCAACGTTCATCGTATTCGCAACCGTCGCGATCACG
>DASYBP010000115.1:0-4624 GCA_036500715.1 Rhodopila sp. | reverse complement strand
GGCGAGAGCGTCACTAAAAGTCGGCAGTGATTTCTGGTACCAGCTTGCGGTCCGTACGGTGGGGGTATGCTTGAGCCAGGCTGATATTGCTCTACCTCAGTGCGAGATCCTCTCCAGTTCGAGGTTGCTTGTTCTGGGCCCGAAGATACCAATTGACAGCACCACCATCAGCATCGCGAACGCGATCAGGCCGAACACGCCGATCGTGCCGGCGACCCGATCGAAGAAGAAGCCAACAATAAGGCTGGCGAACACCGTACTGATACGGCTGAATGAGTAGGTGAAACCGATCGCGCGAGCGCGCACGCGAGTGGGAAACAGCTCCGACTGGTAGCTGTGGAAGGAGTAGGACAAGATATTGTTCGACAGCGTGATCAGCACGCCGAACAGGACCAGTAATGGCATGCTGGACTGCTGCGAAAACAGCACCCCGAATACCGCGATGCAGATCGCTGCCCCCACCAGTTGCCATTTGCGCTCGAACCTGTCGGCGAAAGTCATGGCCAGCAGCGGGCCAAAGGGGTTGGCGATGGCGACGATGAACCCGTACAGCAGGCTGCTGGACAGGTTGATGCCAAGTTGTCTGGCGATCAGCGCAGGGACCCAGGCGGCGAAGCCATAGTAGCCGAAGGTCTGGAAGAACTGAAACACCATCAGCATGATGGTGCGGGATCGATAGGGCGGCCGAAAGATCTCGCTGAAGGTGCCGCGGGCGGACAGGTCGTCCACATCATGCGTGGCCGGTGGCGGCAGGGCCTCGCCACCTCGGTCGGCGAGCACGCCGGCTTCGATTCCGGCGGTTATGCGGTCGGCTTCGGACAAGCGCCCGTGGGTCAGCAGCCAGCGCGGGCTCTCTGGAATGGCGCGGCGGAGGAACCAGACGAACAACGCCCCGATGGCGCCGATCGCCACCACCCAGCGCCAGCCGTCCCAGCCCAGCGGGGTTTGCGGGACCAGCAGGTAGGAGAGGAAGGCGACGACCGGCACGACGCAGAACTGCACACATTGGTTGAACGCAAAGGCACGCCCGCGCATGTGCTTTGGCACCAGTTCGGCGACGTAGGTGTCGATCGTCACAAGCTCCACGCCGATGCCAATGCCGGCAATCATGCGCCACAGGCAGACGCCCCAGCCGGTGGTCTGGCAGGCCATGACCAGGGTGGCCGCGCAGTAGGCCAGCATGGAGAAAGTGAAGATCGCCCGCCGCCCGTACTTGTCGGCGACAAAGCCGAAGACGGAGGTGCCGATGAATAGGCCAAAGAAGGTCGAGGCGACGAACAACGCCGGCCCCGAAAAGACGCCGACCGAGACGCCGGTCAGCAGACCGGCTCTGTCCAGGCCGGGGACGACGTAGGCCGTCATGAACAGGTCGTAGAACTCGAACATGCCGCCCAGAGACAGCAACACGACGATCAACCAGACATGGCGGGTGGCTGGCAGCCGATCCAGCCGAGCCAGGATGGCGCCGGCGGTTCGGCCATCGGCACCGAACGGTGCGGCGACTGCTGCCGCCCCTGAGGTCGTTGACATGGGTTCCCTCCGCGTGGATCCGCCACGCTTCTCAATGGTCGATGGTCAGGATCGCAGGGATCGTTCTACGTGGCCGACGAATTCACGACAACGTTGCGGCACGGGCAGCCGATGGCGTGACCGGCCGTAGACCGAGCCCTGAACCAGGCGACCGCCGCGCGATCAGGAACCGGCCGCGTTTATCGCGGGAGCTTGATGGCGATTGATCGAAGCCTGTCAGGCGACCACGCCGAGAGGCTGAACCGCCTCGGCCGGGTGGCTATGGGCCAGTGTGGCGAGGCTGATGACAATGGGACGATGGTCCGATGTCTCGCGCAGCAGGGCCTTGGCTCGCAGGCAGGCGACGCCACGGATCAGGCAACGGTCGATCCGCAACGGGAACATATCGCCCGCGACGTGTGTCGGTTCGCGCGGCCCGACGTCACGAAAACCCGGCAATAGAGCCGGCCCGATCAGATTGTAGTCGCCGACCACGGCCGCCCGGTGCGGCAGGACCTTGGCGATTCGCCTAAGTTGCCGGCGGTTGAGGATTTGACCATGCGAGAGGTGAACGTTGGCGATCGTTATCGTGCCCAGGTCGACGATCTGGCAAATGCGATGAAACATCGCCCCGGACTGAAGCGGCAATATGAGCGGGGCTCGCGGAAGCGGGAACGGGGTCCAGACCGCGAGGCCGTGAACGCGGCCCGGCATGAGGTTGCGCTCGTACTGGCCGCCGACGATGCTCGTCAGACCGTCCATTTCCCGCGTCGCCTCCTGCATGAGCAGAAGATCGGGGTCCTCTCGCCAGATCAGTCGGACGACATCATCGAGCGATGCGCCGGTCAAGCGGAGCAGGTTCCAGCTAATGAGTTTGAACATTGGCGGGATAAATGGGGCCATTGCATGGGGATGCGCAACCAAATTGTCCGCATGACCGTCCGGAGGCACTCTGATCATCACAAATAGGGCAGCATTAGCCGAGCGGCCGCATCGCGGATGCGCACGGGGAGCGAGCGGGAATCGAGGTCCGCTTGCACCAGTTCCGAGTGACGGGCGCGCTGCATGAGAAGCCTGAGCGCGGCCGCCAGGTTGCGGTCGTAGACCTCCATACAAAGCTCAAAATTCAGCCGGAACGAGCGGATGTCCCAGTTGCAGCTACCGATCAGGCACCATTCTCGATCCACGACCATGAGCTTGGAATGGTGGAACGGCGGCGGGCTTTGCCAGATGCGCACGCCATCGGAGAGTAGCGGGCCGATATTGGCGCGGGTCCCCCAGTCTACCAGCCTATGGTTGCTCTGCCGGGGCACGACCAGGTCGACCGCAACACCGCGCATGGCCGCCAGCGACAATGCGGTGATCAGCCGCTGGTCGGGGAGGAAATACGGGGTCATCACCTCGATACTGTCACGCGCGCAGTTCACCGCCTGAAGGATGGCGAATTCGACTTTCTCGAGATCCTCGTCGGGTCCGGAATCGATGACTCGGGCTGGCGCACCGTTGCGCTGGGCGAGGAGCGGCGACCAGATGCTGCCCTTCAGATCTTCAGCGGTGACGAAGGCCCAGTCGTCCGCGAAGGCGTCAACCAATTGCGAGACGACCGGTCCATCGACGCGAAAGTGCAGATCCTGCACCGGCATCTTCGGACGCGTGGCCATGACGTTGTCGTCGGCGATGTTCATGCCGCCGGTGAAGGCGAGTACGCCGTCCAGCACAAGGACCTTCTTGTGGTTGCGCAGGTTGATGAATGGCATGCGCCAAGGCAGCAGCGAGTGCATGAAACGGGCGGCGATAACGCCGTTTCGGTGCAGGCGGCGATAGGCCGGCGAAGACAGCCAGCCGCCGCCGATCCCGTCGATAAGCACGCGCACCTCAACCCCACGCCGCTTGGCCTCGATGAGGGCGTCTATGAAGCGCCCGCCCCAAACGTCATCCTGGAAGATGTAGGAGGAGAGGCCGATGCTGGCTTTTGCGTCGGTGATCGCTGCCAGCATGGGTGGGTAAGCCGCGTCGCCGTTGCGATAGACCACGACCTGGGTTCCGGCCAGCAGCGGACGACCGGTAATTCGGCCAATGCCGCGTCCCAGCCGCTCCAGGCTTTCCGCCGTCGCCGAAGATTGCGCCATATCGGGACCCGCAGGATTATCATCCTGCGGACGGAGCCGGCGGGCGCGGCGCTTCACGCGATTGACGCCGAACATGACGTAGCTGACAGCCCCGAGGATCGGAGCAAACCAGACCAGTCCGATCCATCCGACCGCGGACGCGACCTCCCGCTTGTTCAGCAGAATGTGGATTGTCGCGCAGACGGCGAGGACGAAGCCAACGGCCAGGGCGGCGTCGGCCCGGAAATGGAGCAGGTCTCGCCAGATGTCGTTCACGATGCGGCTTCAGAACACGAACGGCATTGGGGATCTCGGCCAGCTCAGCGTTTGACGGCGGCGGTGCATGATCGCTGGTAACAGCAACGGCGTTATCGCGCCAGATACACCGAGGCAACGAGATTTGCCGGGGCGGGAGTGTTGGGGCGGCGTCGGCGGGATCCCCTGCGGCCGTAGCCTGGATTGATCGGTTCGCACGGATCCGGACTGGCGAATCGGGCCGGCGCCTAACGAATTCCGGTCTATCGATGCCGAGTAGTCGGCCGCTTGTAACTCTGCGCAGTGATTTTGTGCGCGATGATCTTGAAACTCTGAAATAATCCTATTATCGTATTAATATCATTCTGATTCGACGGCCCCGACATTGCCCAGTTCGGTCTCGGTTCGCTCAACCGATCAAACTCACTGTGCAGAGGTCCTAGAACCAGGGCCGAAACCGACCGTCGTGTTTTGTCCGGTGCTTGTGAACGAGCAAAGCGGTTTGCCGATGTGCCTCGATCAGAGCGTCTGCGCAACAGAACCTCTGAACGCGCGAGGTGGACGAGAGAATGGACCTTGAATCGACTGACCTTGCTGCGCCAACAGTTTTTTCCAGCCTGATCGAGCAGACCGCGGCGCAAGCGGGCGAGGATGTGGGGCACTGGCTGCGGACGGCGTTTCAGGCCCGCCAGGCAGGCCGGCCGGCGGAGTCCCGAGCGTTGCTGGAAGCCGCGGCGCTGCGGTTTCCGCTG
>DASYBP010000114.1:0-2260 GCA_036500715.1 Rhodopila sp. | reverse complement strand
TCCAGGGCGAGCAGCGTCGCAACCTGCGATTGTTACGGCAACGCTACGGCGATGAGATGCCGGAGAAATTCATTTACACTGTCACGCACGGCAGGGTTGCCAAGGGCATGCCGAACTGGAGCGGGATCATCTCGCCCGAGGAGTTCCACAAGATCCTGGCTTTCCTGACATCAGTGCAGGAGCCCGGCTCCTGATCATGCGTCCGGCGTGAAGCGGTACCTGATGCTCCGCCGGTAAGTCTCTCCGGGACGCAGGATGGTGGAGGGAAAATCGGGATGATGCGGCGCGTCCGGGAATGCCTGAGGCTCGAGTGCCAGTCCGGCGGACTGGCGGTAGATGACCCCGCCGTGGCCGGCGAAGGCGCCGCTGAGCTTGTTTCCAGTGTACACCTGGACGCCGGGCAGATCGGTGTGGATCTCCAGCGCTCGTCCACTGATTGGATCGGCCACCCGGATGGCGGGCTGGTCTCCCCTGAGAACAAAGCAGTGATCGTAGCCGAGGCCGTGGAACAACTGCTCATCCGGCTGCCGAATCCGAGCGCCGAGGGGGGTTGGGCGGCGAAAATCAAAGGGCGTGTCCGCGACGGGCCGGAATTCACCAGTTGGAATCTGTGCCGCGTCGGTCGGCAGGAAGGCGTCGGCGGCGATCATGATCGTGTGGCCGAGCACCTCGGCGCAAGCGGGTCCGCCGAGGTTGAAGTACGGGTGCGCGCTCAGGCTGATGACGGTTGGTTTCGTGGTCTGCGCCTGAAGCGTCAGCGAGAGGGAATCTCCATCGAGTTGATAGGTCGCCTGCGCGGTGACCTCGCCGGGGAAGCCCTGGTCGCCATCCGGGCTGAGATGGGTCAGGACCAGCGTCGGCAGCGGCGCGGCCTGCGCGGCGACGACTTGCCAGACGAATTTGCTGTACCCTTCCGCGCCGCCGTGCAGCGTGGCGTCACCGTCGTTCCGCGAGAGGTCGTAGGTTTTGCCGTCCAGGGTGAAGCGTGCGCCGGCGATGCGATTGGCGTAGCGGCCCAGCAGGGTGCCGAACGAGCCGGCTGAGCCATAGGCGGCGGCGGTGTCGAAGCCCAGCAGGACATGGTCGCGCTGGCCGTCTCGGTCGGGGGCCTCGATGCTGACCATGCGGCCGCCGAAATCGGTGATACGGACCCGCAACTGGTCGTTCTGCAGGGTGTAGAGGCGTGTCTGGCTTTTGTCGGGTAGCGCCCCGAATGGTTCGGAAGGTAAGGCTGTCATCTTCGATTGTCCTGTCCGTGGATGATCCTACGGCGGCGCGCCCCCTTGATCCGCTGACGCGACCGGGTGACGATAAGCCCAACACGAGGGGGAACGCGAATGCCACGCCTTGACGGAAAAGTCGCCGTCGTCACCGGGGCCGGAACTGGGATCGGACGGGCCACGGCCAGGCTGTTCGCGCGGGAAGGGGCAAAGGTCGTCGTCGCGGAGCTGAACGCCGAGGCCGGCGAGCAGACCGCCCAACTGATTGTCCAGGCAGGTGGGGAAGTGATCGCGGTCCCGACGGACGTCACCGACGCGGACAGCATCCAGGCCACTATCGGCACGGCGGTGCAGCATTTCGGCGCATTGCACGTGCTGCACAACAACGCCGGCGGGTCCACCGCGCGAGACAGCGACGTGACCGCGGCGCCGTTGGAAGAGTTCTGGCGTGTCATCAAGCTGGATCTGTTTGGCACGTTCCTCGGCTGCCGCTTCGGTATTCCGCCGATCGTCCGATCGGGCGGCGGGTCGGTGATCAACATGTCATCGAATGTGGCGCTGATGGGCATACCGGGGCGCGACTGCTATACCGCCGCCAAGGGCGCTGTCGCGTCGATGACCCGATCCATGGCGGTTGAGTTCGCGCCAAAGGTTCGTGTCAATGCTATCGCGCCTTCGGTGACCATGACCGATCGCGTGGCGAAACTGGTTGCCGGCAATCCGGCCTTGGACAAGCTGGCCGATGCTCACCTGCTGGGCCTGATCGAGCCGGAAGACATCGCGAACATGGCGTTGTTTCTTGCGTGTGAGGAGTCACGGAAGGTGACCGGCCACATCTACCCGGTCGACAGTGGCGTGATCATTTCCTGAATACGGAGACAGTTGACGATGAGTGGTTTCGTTCATCCCGAATTCCTGGTCGAGACGGAGTGGCTCGATCAGCATCTGAGCGATGTTGTAGTGCTGGATTGCACCACGCATCTGATCCCAGATCCGAGGATCACCTATGTGGTCAAGCCGGGGCGGGAGGATTTCGAGCA
>DASYBP010000113.1:0-5684 GCA_036500715.1 Rhodopila sp. | reverse complement strand
CACCAATCGACAGGGAAGGCTTGGCGTGCGCCCGCATGACTTATCCAAACCCAGCGTGCTGGCACGCCGGACAGCACTGCTGGCCCCGCTCGCCGTTGGCGGCTGCTCCTGGTTCGACGACCTGTTCAGCGACAAAAAGCCGGCGCTGCCGGGCAAGCGGGAGAGTGTCTTCACCGACCGGCGCGGCCTGGTCATTGACGAAGGCGCCCCCAAAGTCGTCCTGCCGCCCGCCGTGCGCAACGCGGACTGGCCGCAGGCCGGCGGCAATCCGGCCCACCTGATGGGTCATCTGGAAGCCAGCGATCATTTGGCCGAGGCGTGGAAGGCGGACATCGGCGAGGGCGGCGGCTATCGTCAGATCATCATGGCGCAGCCCGTCGTTCTGAACGGTTCGGTGTTCACCATGGACTCAGCCGCGGTGGCCTCGGGCTTCTCCCTCGCCCAGGGGAAGCGGCTTTGGCAGGCCGACACCAAACCGAAGGAGGTCGACAGCACCAATGTCGGCGGCGGGCTGGGTGCGGACGGCACCACGCTTTACGCGGACAACGGCCTCTCTGTGCTGGTGGCCCTTGACATCGCCACTGGCAAGGAGAAATGGCGCTCCAATTTGGGGGTACCTGCCCGTTCCGCCCCGACAATTGCGGACGGCCGCGTCTTCGTCACAACCATCGAGGACCGGCTGATCGCCTATGCCGCCGTCGATGGCCGCCAACTCTGGAGCCACCAGGCCGCCGAACCAACCATTGCCATGCTGACCCAGCCCGCCCCCGCCTATTACCGCGGACTGGTCGTTGCCGGCTTCGGCTCCGGCGAACTCGCCTGTCTGCATGCCGACAGTGGCAGCATCGTCTGGACCGACGGCCTCGGCGCATCCCAGGGGCGCGCCACGGTCGCCGACTTCCTGTCGATCCGCGGCCTGCCGGTCATCGTCAACGGTCTGGTCTATGCGATCAGCATGGGCGGTTTGCTGGTCTGCAACGACGTCCCGACCGGCCGACGGGTGTGGGAGCGTCAGATCGCCGGCGAGAACACGCCCTATATCGCCGGTGACTGGATGTTCGTCATCTCCGCGGAGCAGCAGATCGGCGCCATCAACATCAACGACGGCCGTATCTCCTGGATCACCCAGCTCCCACGCTGGGAGGACGCCCAAAAGCGCAAGGACACCCTGACCTGGTATGGCCCGCTGCTGATCAGCGACCGGCTGGTTGTCACCGGTATCAGCAAGGATGCGCTATCGATCAGCCCTTACACCGGCGAAATCCTCGGCCATATCGAATTGTCCGCCCCCGCCGCCCCGACAATCCCCGTCGTCGCCGGTGGCACCCTTCTGATCGTCACCAATGATGGGCGCCTGATGGCGCTGAGGTAGATCCCATGTTGCCGCCAGGGCTGCCAATCGTCGTCATCGCCGGACGGCCCAATGTCGGCAAGTCGACGCTGTTCAACCGCCTGGCGGGCCGCCGCATCGCCCTGGTCGCCGACACGCCCGGCGTGACACGCGACCGCAGGGAAGCCGAGGCTCAGGTGCGCGGCCGAATGGTGAAGCTGATCGATACCGCCGGACTGGACGAAGCCGCGCCCGAAACCTTGGCTGGGCGAATGCACGCCGGATCGGCCAGCGCGGTCTCACAAGCGGATCTCGTGCTGCTCGTGCTGGATGCCCGGACAGGCGTGACGCCAGCAGACCAGCACTTCGCGCAATGGCTTCGCCGCCAAGGCAAGCCGGTGCTGCTGGTGGCCAACAAGGCCGAGGGCCGCATGGCAACATCCTCGATTCTGGACGCCTATGCGCTGGGTCTGGGCGACCCGGTCGGCGTGTCGGCGGAGCATGGTGACGGCCTGGCCGACCTCATGTCCGAAATCGTCGATCGCCTGCCCGCCTGCGAACCGGCCTCCGATGAGGCGGACGAGAACCGGCCACTGAAACTGGCCATCGTGGGCCGCCCGAACGCTGGGAAATCGACTCTGCTGAACCGCTTGCTGGGCGAGGAGCGGATGATCACCGGACCTGAACCCGGCCTGACCCGCGACGCGATCGCCGTGATCCTGTCGGACGATCAGGGTCGCGCGGTGGAGATCGTCGACACCGCCGGGCTGCGGCGGAGAGCGCGGGTTGCGGCACCGTTGGAAAAAATGTCAGTCAGTTCCGCCATCGAGGCGCTGAAGATGGCCGAGGTGGTCGTTTTGACGCTGGATGCCGTCGAAGGCATCCACGACCAGGACCTGCAAATCGCCCGATTGATCGAACGGGAGGGCAGGGCGTGCATCGTTGCACTGAACAAATGGGACGCCGTGCCCGACCGGAACGTCGCGCGCAAGGCGATCACGGAGCGGCTGGAGGAAAGCCTGGCGCAGATGAAAGGGATCCCGGTGGTGACGCTGTCGGCCCTGACCGGCGCCGGCGTCAACCGTCTGCTGCCCGCCGTCCGCGCCGCGCATGCGGTGTGGAACAAGCGCATCCCCACCGGTGAGCTCAATCGCTGGTTCGAGCATGCGCTGGAGGCCCACCAGGCTCCCCTGGTCAGCGGCCGCCGCCTCAAGCTGCGCTATATCACCCAGGCAAAAGCGCGGCCGCCGACTTTCGTGGTGTTTGGCACCCGATCCGAACAGACGCCCGAGGATTATTCCCGCTATCTGGTGAACAGCCTGCGTCAGACGTTCGGGCTGCCCGGCACACCGATCCGCCTGCAATTCCGCGGCACCAAGAACCCCTACGTGAACGAGGCGCAGTAACATGTCGGAGTTGTAACGGTGGAGCCAGGCCATTGAGAGTGGGAATCGTTTCGGACCTTCACTGCAACGTCCAGGGCCTGGACCTGGCCTTGCAGGCGATGGGGGATGTCGACGAACTGCTATGCCTCGGCGACAGCATCTTTGAGTACCGGTTTTCCAACGCCGTCGTGGCGCGGCTTAGGCAGCGTCGCGCGCAAATCATACAGGGCAACCACGAGGAGGTCTTCATGGGCTCCGGCGGCGCCAGGGCGCGAGCGCGTCCGGGGATTGATCCGGTGCTGCTGGACTTTCTGGCGCAACAGCCGCACCGGCGGTATCTCGACCTGGCGGGAAAGCGGCTCCTGCTGATCCACTCAACCCCGTGGGAGCCGCGCGGCGAGTACGTCCATCCGCACAGCGCCAAGCTCGACCGCTTTGCCGAGGCCGACGCGGATATCGTGCTTTACGGCCACACCCATTGCCAGGTGGTGAAGCGGGTCGGCGGCGTGCTGGTGATCAATCCCGGATCGGCTGGCGACGCCCGCGACACCCGGAATGACCGACAATTGAGCTGCGCTGTGCTGGATATCGTCTCCGAAGAAGTGCGGGTGATAAACTATCCCGACCCCCGCTACAGCGCAGCGTAGCGGGGGTCGGGTCGGTCGGTGTCTGCCGGGCTGCCCGGCAGAACAGTCGCTCTCCCGACAGCCCGCCGGTCCGGGGCCTAGTGTCCGATCGCGGTGAAGCGTGAGTCGCGAAAGCGATCACGATTTCCGCGCGTGAATCGGCCACTTCAAAACAAAGGGCGACGTATCGCGCTTCTCTGATGCGCGATACTAGCTCGCGGGTGCCCGGCGGTTGGCCTTGCCGGCGATGTAGGCGACGCCCTCCGGCCCAACCTGTTCGGTGTGCATGCAGCCGGCGGGAACGTCACAATGATCGCCGGCCCGGAATGTTTCCGGTTTGCCGTCCCGGATCAACGTGATCTCGCCGCTCAGCACCATGATCCGGGCGTCGAAATCGTGCGCATGAGGTTCACCTGCCTGGCCGGCCTTTTGCCCGCCATGCACGACCTCGAAGCCTTCCCGCCGCAGATCGCTCTCGAACGCCTCTCGCGTCAGCTTCCCCCCGTTGCGGCGGCGTCCGGAGACATAGGCGACGCCCTCCGGGCCAACCTGCTCCACGTGCATGCAGCCGGCCGGCACCATGCAGCAATCGCCGGCGCCGAAGGTTTCCGCCTTGTTGTCGCGCGTGATGGTAATCTCGCCGCCAAGCACCAGCAGCTTGGCGTCGAAGTCATGGCAGTGGTTGGGCGCGAGCATGTTGGGCTGCAGACTGCTGTTCACGACCTTGTAGCCCTCCCGCCGTAGCTCACCTTCGAATTCAAGACGATCCATGGACATCCTCCCTCACTGGCTTGCGAACATGATAGTTGACCCAAGCAAAACGTCCAGCGCTACGCCACTTCGTACCAGAAATCGAGCACATCGCCCGTGCGCTGTTCGGCAAACTTCGTGGCCACACGCGTTCCGATCTTCAGCCTGGCCGCCGCCTTCGCGGGGTCCGTCAGATCGACACCTTTGAAGTAGCCGCCCAGCGCCGTGTCGGCACCGTCCAACAGCACGAAACCAAAAGCATAGGGCGGCGGCGGCAGATTCTGGAATGCCTCATACACGATTGTGAACGTCTCGATGCGACCGCCCGGACCGACCTCGACCCATTCCGTCGTTGGCTACAACGTCTGATCGGAGAACGACCGCGGCGGCACCAGCACACGTCCCGTCTTGGCACAGCGCCGGCCAAAGATCTTCGCGTTGTCGCGGATCTGCGCATAGAACCAGCTCGCGGTTTCACCCAGCGCATGATTATAGGTGATGTTCCAGGTTTCCTGGCGGGTCATCAGTTCCATCGTGCGTCTCCCTATGCCCAGACAATCTATGCCCAGACAATCTATGCTTCGACAATCATTGTGCCAAAGAACTGATGATCGCCGCCGTTGCCGCTCGCGATCCCAACCCTCGCGCCTTTGGCCTGATACGCGCCGGCGCGTCCCCAGACCTGCAACGCGACCTCCGCCACGCGGATCATCGCGGTGACCGCGATCGCATTGGTGCACAGCGTCCCGCCCGACGGGTTCACCGGTAACCGCCCGCCCAGTTCAAACTGCCCTTCGCGCAACATCGCGATCGACTCGCCCGGCTTGGACAAACCCGCCGCATCGATCGAGTGATACTCGGTGTTGCTGAACGGCGCATAAAGTTCGGCCACATGCACCTGCCGCGCAGGGTCGCCAATCCCGGCCATCTTGTAAGCGCGCTGGAAGGACCGTCCCAGCGCGAAGGCGTCGGCGTGATCGGCTTGCGGGTTCTTGCCCATCCGGTCACCCAGCCAGTAGCACTCCGAACAATGCGCCAGCCCGGTGATCCAAACCGCATCCAGGTTGCGCTCCTTGATATAGCGTTCCGATGCCAGAACCATGGCGCCGCCGCCGCTCGATTGCGGGCAGCAATCCAGCAGCTTCACCGGCCAGGCGATATAGCGCGACGCCAGCACGTCATCAATCGTAACGATCTTGCGCAGATGCGCGTTCGGATTGAGCGACGCCTGCCGGCGGTTCTTGACCGTCACGCGCGCCATGTCATCTTCGGTCAGACCATAGAGGTCCATGTAGCGGACCGCCGACATCCCCAGCATGTTGATGGTGCCCAGCGGCAGTTGCCGCTCATAGGTCGGATCCCAGATCTTGTTCAGCACGGTCTGGGAATCGCCGCACTCGCCCACCTTGTCGGCCCCGGCAGTCAGCACGACATCGCACACACCCGACGCAATGTGGTAGTACGCCGCGGCAACGCTGGAAATCCCGGTGGCTCCTCCGGTGTTGATGCGCAGAAAACGTTTGTTGCGCGCACCAACCGCGTCAACCCCCAGCCGTTCGGCATTGCCGATCCCCACCATCGCGTCCGGCGACA
>DASYBP010000112.1:0-1879 GCA_036500715.1 Rhodopila sp. | reverse complement strand
CCATTGGATTGCGAGGTGGTGCATGTCCGGCTCAGCGGCCTGCGGCTGCGCCGGCCACGACAATGGGGTGGATGTTGGCTGGCGTGCCATCTGTGGGATCAGCTTCAACTGGATGAATTCTGGCCGCCTCGACTGCCGGCTTCGCGTCAAAGGACACGCTGGCTGAACGTACTGAAGACGCTGGTTGCCTACCGGCTGATCGATCCGGGCAGCGAATGGCGGCTTCACCGGCAATGGTATGAATGCAGTGCGATGGCCGATCTGTTGGGCGAAGACTTCAGCCTGGTGCAGAAGGACAATCTGTATCGCTGCCTCGACAAGCTGCTGACACACAAGACGGATCTGTTCAGCTTTCTGCAACAGCGCTGGAAGACCCTGTTCGATGCCAAATTCGAAGTCCTGCTCTACGATTTGACCAGTACGTATTTCGAATGCGATCCGCCCGAGGCCGGCAAGCGGCGGCATGGTTACAGCCGGGACAAACGGTCCGATTGCGTCCAGGTCGTCATCGCCTTGATCGTCACCCCGGATGGCCTGCCACTGGCCTACGAGGTGATGCCCGGCAACACTTCGGACAAGACGACGCTGCGCGACTTCCTCAAGCGGATCGAAGCGCAATACGGCAAGGCCGGGCGCACCTGGGTCATGGACCGCGGCATTCCGACCGAGGCGGTGCTGGCCGAGATGCGGTCGGCGGAAACCCCCACCCACTATCTGGTGGGCACGCCGCGCGGGCGGCTCAGCCAACTGCAGCAGGCGTTCCTGACCAAGCCGTGGGCGCAGGTCCGCGACGCGGTGCAGGTGAAGCTGGTGGAACAGGACGGCGAACTTTACGTCCTGGCGCGCAGCGGCGCACGCCGTGACAAGGAACAGGCGATGCGGCGTCGCCGACTGAAAAAGCTGGTGAAACGGTTGCATGAGTTGCGTCAGCAGAAGCTGACCCGCGACCAATTGCTGATCAAGTTAGGCGCCGCCAGGAAAGAAGCTGGGCCGGCGGCTTGGCGGATCATCGACCTGCAGTTGCCCGAAAAGGACCACGCCGCCACGTCAGAGAGCTTCGGCTTTCGCTTGAATTGGCCGCACCTGCGCGAGGCCCGCCGCCGCGAAGGAAGCTATCTGCTGCGGTCGAATTTGACCGGTAGCGATCCGGCGCAGCTCTGGGCTTTTTATCGGCAACTGAGCGAGGTTGAGCAGGCCTTCAAAGACCTGAAGAATGACTTGGCGATCCGCCCGATCTATCACCAGACCGATGCCCGGATCGAAGCTCACATCCTGGTCGCCTTCCTGGCCTACTGCCTGCAAGTGACGCTGAAGCAGCGGCTACGAGCGCTGGCACCGGGACTGACACCACGAGCGGTGCTGGACAAGCTGGCGACGATCCAAATGGTCGACGTCCATCTGCCGACCACGGATGGCCGCACGGTCATCTTGTCGCGCTACACAGAACCCGAGCCCGAACACGTACTCCTGCTGCGGCGGTTGAAAATCCGCTTACCCAATCAACCGCCACCAAAGATCATGTGGTAGGGCACTCCGATGGTGCAATGATCGCGGCCCTTGTGGTGCCGACCTAGCCGGACTGACCCGCGGTAAACCGCCCACCTCGAGGATTATTCGACGTGAGTTGCGAAAGACGGGATAATAGCCGCTGGAGGAGACGCCCAGCAGCCGGCACATGGCGGCGGAGGATGCCGTCATGCTTGCGCGGCGACTTGTTCTTTCATGATCCGATCCGGCTTTCTGGACCCTGAATCGCGGCGCGACCTGATCGAGCTGGCGCGTGATGGCTCGGTTGCGCATCGCCTGGCCCGCCGGGCCAACGCGTTGGTGTTGCTGGACCAGGGCATGAGCTGCAGCGCAATGTCGCCAAGGTGCTGTT
>DASYBP010000111.1:0-3530 GCA_036500715.1 Rhodopila sp. | reverse complement strand
CATCTTGGACTATACCCGCGACCCACGGTCCGGCCGCACCGCCGCCAATCAACGCGACCGTGATGGTGCCGAAGATCGCGCCGTAGTGCGGCCCCTCGAAGATTTCCACGACAATCGGGCCCATCACGGATGTGAGGGCGTAGCCGAGAAGGCCTTGCGACATCACCATCAGATACAGCAATCCGTATGACGGTGAATGCTCAAGGGCGATCAGCGTCATGTAGCAGATGGCAAATCCGCAGCACCCTGCCGACCACACCCATTCGCGCCCGACGCGATCGGACAGTGCGCCGAGACCAATCTGTCCTGGAATGGCGACGACGCTGACGATGCCCAGCGCCCAGGCCGCGACCAGCGGACTGAACCCGATTTCGGTAAGGTACTTGGTCTGGTGAACTTGTACCGCATACCAGGCAAACAGCGCACAGAAGTATCCAAGGGCGATCCACCAGAAGGGGCCAGTGCGTATCGCCCGCGCGAGGGTCCAGTCGACGGACGCCCAGGCCGGATCGACAATGCTTTGCGAATTGTGGGGCGTGGCGAGGCTGGTCGCATCCGATTCGCCGTCCGGCGACAGACCGATATCCTCTGGTCGACGCCAGACCAGCAAATTCAGTGGACCGAGCACGAAAAGCACGAGCAGACCCATGGCCCAGCACGATGCCCGCCAGCCATCTCGGACGATGATCGCTTGCAGTGCCGGCAATAACACGATCGCCCCGGCGCCAACCCCGGAGAAGGCGATGCTGATCGATAATCCCCGGCGGCGCACGAACCAGTTTGGCAGGAACAAGGATTGCGCAGTGAAACTCATGAGGTTTGCGCCGCCGCCGACCAGCACGCCAAGTGTGGCATACAGTTGCCATGGCTTCGCGATCGCGGGGGCAAGCAAAAGCCCGCTGGCCAACAGGCCGACCCCAGTTTCAATCACGATACGCGGGCCGTGGCGATCCATGATCCGGCCGACGAACGGGCTGACTACCGCGGAGACCAGAAAGCCGAACGAAAAGGCGCCCGCGACAAGACCACGATCCCAGCCGAACTCATTGATCAGCGGAGGCAGCAGCAGCGAGAAGGCGGTGCGTGCCGTCACCGCGATCGCCATCGTCACGAACGCGATCCCGATAATCAGCCAGCCATAGTAAAAGGGCAATCGCGAAGACCAGTGATGCGGCGTTATGTTCATCGTTCGACCTCGCCGTATTGAGTCGCTGACAGACGCTCGGCCGTCATCCCCGCCTGCGAGTGCTTATCGTTCCGGTTGCTTGCGCCACAGGCGAATCGTGGCAATCGAGGATTGGCTATAGCCGGGCGGATCAGTTTCTGGTCCCAGGGTGTTACGAGAGACAATCGAATTGGTGGTTAGTTCCCCGCCGGCATAGTCCGCGGGAAGCCCAGTCAGATCGAGAAAGCATCGGAACGGATACAGACCGCGTTCGGGAAAATCGGCCCGCACCATGTGACATTCGCCGTTGCCCGTGAAGCTGACCCCGCCTAGGGCGCCTTCCGCATAGAAGCTGCTGTTGGCGGGGTTCGCGGTCGGGCCGAAACAGGCATGCAGGCTGCCGATCGTCTGGACGTTGGCATCAACAACCCGGCCGTCGGCGGCCCTGGTGGCGGTTGAACGGAATGAATAGCGGTCTTCGAAGATCGCGCTATCGAAGCCGGTCCGTGCTTGGGAACAATACTCTGTCGGCGCGATCCGTGATTCGCGAACCGATCGGCCAATATAGATTTCCTCCATTTGCGGCGGCACGCCGGGCCGGACCGGCTGCGTGTTTTGTGCACATAACGGCGTCCGGACTGTCAAAATTGCGGCAACACCGCACGCCATTGAGACACCGGCGGACAGGCGTGTGACGCGCGGTCGGCGACGCATTCCTGAGTTTGATCCAGTCTTTTCATTGTTGACCGGCTGTTCGCAGATGAACTGCGCCTTGAATGCGTTCAGGCTATTCTCCCCCTTTCTGGCGTCGAAGTCTTCGCTGCAATCAACTCCGGTACGACATCAGGCATCGGGTCAGTTTTATAGGCGTTAGGATCGGTACGAATGACGGGTCGCTCGACTGGCGCCTCAGGCCTGCTTGCGCTCGATCAGGCTGCGGCGGATTTTTCGGCCGCGTTCCACCTTGTCCTCGATATACGCCGCGTCACCCCAACGCACCGCCCGAGCCATCGCCTGGGCGTCCTCCATGAAGCGTTGCAGCATCTCGAGCAACGCTTCGCGGTTATTGAGAAAAATGTCGCGCCACATCACCGGATCGGAGGCAGCGATCCGGGTAAAGTCACGGAACCCGGAGGCGGCGAAATTCACCACCTCCTGCCGGCTCTCGTCGGCGAGGTCATCCGCCGTGCCGCAGATAGTAAATGCGATCAAATGCGGCAGGTGCGACACGATCGCCAGGACGCGGTCATGATGGCCTGGCTCCATCCGTTCGGTCAGCGCGCCGCAGCGCTGCCACAACGTCTCGATCTTGCAGATTGCGGCTTCATCCGTGCCAGGGACGGGGGTCAGCAGCGTCCAACGTCCCTCGAACAACGCGACGAAGCCGGAATCCGGCCCGGAATGTTCGGTTCCTGCGATCGGATGCGCCGGCACAAAGTGTGCGCCGGCGGGCACCAAAGGTCCGACATCTCGGATCACTGACTGCTTGGTCGAGCCCACATCCGTCAGGATCGCTCCGGACGCCAGGTGTGGCGCGATCCGCTCCGCCAGATCGGCGAATGCGCCGACCGGCGCGCACAGCATGACGCAGTCCGCACCCCTCACCGCCGCGGCTGGATCAAGCTCGACCCGATCCGCGAACCCTAGTTCGCTCACCCGGTCGAGTGTCTTCCGCGTTCGCGCGCTGACGACGACCTCGACGGCGATATCGCCGCGCTGGCGCGCGATGCGCGCGACCGAGGAACCGATCAACCCAGCGCCAAGCAGTGTCAGTCGGTTGAACAGCGGATCAGCCACGGGCCTGCCGCATGAACTCTCCAAAGGCGTCAACGACCAGCGCGCATTCCTCGGCCGTCCCGACGGTCACCCGCAGACAATGCGGCAACCCGTAGCCACCGACCTTGCGCACGATGATGCCGTTTCTGCGCAAGAATGTATCGGCATCGTTGGCGGATGCAACCGTTCCGAGATCGACCAGCACAAAATTGGCCTCGCTCGGCCAGACCTTCAACCCGGCCGCCTCGATCCCCGCAGCCAGCCTGGGCCGGTATTCGGCGTTGTGGGCGCGGCCTGCCTCTACCCAGCCGGGCTCTGCCAGGGCCGCCAGCCCGGCGGCCTGCGCCGCGACCGAGACATTGAAGGGGCCGCGCACCCGGTTCAGCACATCAACCACCGAAGGCGGCGCGTAGCACCAGCCGATCCGCATCCCGCCCAACCCGAAGATTTTCGAGAATGTTCGAGTCATGACCGTATTGCCGGTGGCGTCGACCAGCCTGACGCCTGGGTCATAGGCCGGATGAGTGACGTATTCCGCATAGGCCGCATCCAGGACCAGCAGCACCTCGGGCGGCAGGGCGGCGCGGAA
>DASYBP010000110.1:0-4946 GCA_036500715.1 Rhodopila sp. | reverse complement strand
CAGGCCGGAGAAGGCGATCACCTTCAGATTGCCGATGCCGGCTGAAACCTGCCGTGGCACGGCCTGTGCCAGCGCCTTCATGACGGTGTCGGCAAGCTGGTTGCCGGGACAAAAACGGGCGATCGTCGGCGCCGGGAAGGTCGGGTTGGCGAGACAGCCTTCCGGCGCGATGATGCGGATCGGCCGGGTCAGACCATCGTTCACCGGGACATGCCCGTGCAACTCGGTATCCAGCAGAACCGATCGTACGGTGAGCCAGACGGCAATGTCCACGGTGCCGACGAACGGCATGTTGATCGGCCGGTCCGACACCTGCGGCGCAGTGCCGGTCAGATCGACCGTCAGCTCTTCGCCCGATTTTGTCACACGCGCCGCCAAGGTCAGTTCGCGGCGAGCGGGATCCGGATCTTCGAGGTAGCCGTCGATCCTGGTTTCGGCCGACCAGGACCCATCCGGCAGGGCAGCAATCGCCCGGCGCATCATGCGTTCGGACTGGTCCATCATCGCATCGCAGGTCGCGCGAAACTGCGGCAGCCCCAGCCGGGCGACCAAAGCCTGCAGGCGCTCGGCGCCGACCCGGCTCGCCGCAACCTGCGCCTCCATGTCGCCGACGACCAGGTCGCTCGCCCGGATATTATCGCGTACGATCTGCCAGACCGCGTCGTTTCGCCTGCCCGCATCGAACACCTTGATAGCGCGGAACTGCAGCCCTTCGGCGTAGGCATCGATCGCGTCCACGATCCCGCAGGATCCAGGTGTCAGCGCGCCAATATCCAGGTGGTGGGCTGTGGTGACCGAGAAGCCAACGAGTGTGTCGTCGTGAAACACCGGCACAAGAAAGGCAACGTCCGGCCCGTGGCTCGCCCCGCCATAGGCGTCATTGTGCATGATCACATCGCCAGGCCGGACTGAGTCGCCGCGTGCCGCGAGTGCGCGCATCACGCCTTTCACATACCCTGGAATCGGACCGGACTGAAGGGGTGTGGATTGCGAGGATTCCGCCAGCCCCCGGCCCTGCGCATCCGTGAGGGCCGCGCCGAAATCCTCCGATTCTCGGATGATCGATGAATAGGACATCCGCATCAGCTTGTAGCCGATCTCGACCGCGATGCTCTCCAGCGCACCCTGCAGGACACTTGTAGTGACGGGGTCGACGGTGATCGCAACCTGATCGTCCATGCTCACTCTCCCGCTGGGACCGTAATCATCAGATTGCCGCCGGGTTCGGCCACGAGATGACAGCCGGGCGGAACAACCGTGGTGCTGTCCGTCTGCAGCACGATCACGGGTCCCTGGATAGGAATCCCCGCGACCAATGCGTCGCGGAACAGGAACGGGGTCTCGATCGCGTCTTGCGTCGCGGCGAAGACGACGGGGGCGTGATAGCCGGCCGAGACAGCCTCGGCTTTCGCGACCGGCCGAACTGTAAGCTTGGGGCGGACCGCGGAGCCGACCAGGCGGATGTTCACGACCTCGATCACGCTGTCCGGAAACGCATGCCCGTACTCCGCCTGGTGCTGGGCATGGAACCGGTCCAGCGCGCGGCGCACTTCGTCGGCATCGATCGGTCCGTCGCCGAACGCGACGCGCAATTCGTAGCCCTGGCCGGCATAGCGAAGGTCACCGGCGCGTTCGAACCGGATGCGATCGGGGGTAATCTTGTCGCCGGCGAAGCGGGCGGCAATTTCCTGCCGCATGACGGCGAAGTCGTCGGCCAGTCGCTGCACATCGAGCGTGTTCGAGGCCTGGAAGCAGGTGCGCACCGTATCGTATTGCAGATCGGTGGTCAGAAGTCCCATGGCGGAGGTGATGCCCGGATGGGGCGGCACCAGCACGTGGCGGATGCCGAGTTGGCGGGCGACATCCGCGCCGTGTAGGGGACCGGCACCGCCGAAGGCGATCAGCGTATAGTCGCGTGGATCGATCCCCCGCTGCGCGGTTCGGGACCAGATCGCGTTCGCCATGTTGGCGTTCACCACGGTCAGGATGCCAAGCGCGGCCGCCGCCACCGACAAGCCGAGTTCGGCGGCGAACCGTTGCATAGCCTGCTGCGCGGCCGCCGCATCGAGCCTCATGGCGCCACCAAGAAACCGTTGCGGGTCAAGGCGGCCGAGAACAAGGTTTGCGTCGGTTACCGTCGGTTGTGTTCCGCCTCGGCCATAGCCAGCAGGTCCGGGCACCGCACCAGCCGATTGCGGCCCGACCCGGAAGGCGCCGCCGCTGTCGCGCCGAGCGATAGAGCCGCCGCCGGCGCCGATGGTGTGGATGTCGATCATCGGCACCAGGATCGGGAAACCGCCGATCCAGGTGTCCCGCGCGGTCGCCTCGGCGAACCGTCCATGGGTAACGATCCCGATATCGGCCGAGGTGCCGCCCATATCGAAGGTGATCAGGTTGTCGCGGCCGGACAGCGTCCCGGCCCACGTGCCGCCCAACACGCCGGCAGCCGGGCCGGACAGCATCGTCAGCACCGGGCGTTGCTGTACCATCCGTACGGTTGCGGTGCCGCCGTTCGAGCCCATCACCTGCAATTCGCCGCCGCAGCCAGCCTCACGCAGCCGTTGGGACAGGCGAGAGACGTAGTCACCCACCTTCGGACCGATAAAGGCGCTCATCGCCGTGGTGGTGAAGCGTTCGAACTCGCGAAATTGCGGTGCGACCTCGGCAGACGCCGTCACAAAGGCCCGCGGATGCTCCTCCAGCACCAGTTCCTTGGCACGCGCCTCGTGCGCCGGGTTCAGGTAGGAGAACAGAAAGCACACCGCGATCGCCTCCACGCCGTCCTGGCGCAGGGCCCGCGCCGCGGCGCGCACTTCGTTCTCGTCGAGGGCGACCAGCACCTCGCCGCGCGGCGGGATCAGCCGCTCCGAGACGACGTAGCGGTGGCGCCGTCGCACAAATGGCCGGCTTTGCCAGGGGATCTGCTGCATCACCGAGTAGTGCTGTGGTCGCTGATGGCGACCGATATGCAGGATATCTCGATAGCCGCGTGTGGTGATGAGCCCGGTCACGGCGCCGCGGTGCTCGAGGACAGCGTTGGTCGCGATGGTGGTGCCGTGCAGCACCTGGTCGATCTGTGAGGGGCTGGTCCCCGCGATCGCGCACAGACTAATCATGCCCTCCATCACCCCGGTCGACGGATCTTCGGGAGTCGTCGGCACCTTATGAACCACCGCTTGTCCGGTGTCGGTGTCGGTGAGGACCAGGTCGGTAAAAGTGCCGCCGACATCGACGCCAATGAGCTTCATTCAGGCTCCGGAAGATGCGGCCGTACACGGGGTTCCCTGGGGTTCCCGGTAGCATTCATGCAACATCCACGATATTGTCGCAACCGGCGCCCGGCCCTGCTCACTCCGCGTCAAAGGGTTCGGACGATGTTGCGGTTTGGCCAAGCCCGTTGGGAGGTCTGGTCGCGGCAAACTCAGATACTCTCTTTTCAAAGAACGAGAGTCAGGCTAAGCCAAGCATCGGCAAATAACGAACAGGAAACACCCGTGTCCGACATCGAACGCACGAAGTCGAAATCCCAACAACTTACAATTGCGGTCGCGGTCGCGGCGTTGATCGGCTGGGGTGCCGCCGGATATGCCTTCATCGCCGGCAAGGGGCAACAGAAGGCATTGTCGGACCAGTTGGCGCAACAGGTCAAGGCCGAAGGGACGCTGTCCGACGTCAATGATAAGATCTCAACGCAGCAGGCTTCGCTGGCCAAAGCAACTCACGACCTCGATGACGCCGGCCAGCAGCAGAAGACGCTGCTGGCGCAGACGGACCAAACCCGCAGCCAGCTCCTGGATCTTTCCGGCCAGCGTGACACGACGCAAACCGCGCAGAAGCAGGCACAGCAGGCGTTGGACGACGCGCGGAATCAGATGCAGGCGCTGCAGCGGCAGCGGGCCGACAACGTGAAGCAGGCGCAGGCCAGCGGCGCGCAGGCTGAGCAGACGCTGAGCGAGGGCCACGACGCGGTGGCGGCGGCCACCAAAACGCTGGCCGACCTGCAAGACCGGCAGAAAGCGACGCGGCTGAAGCTGGAGCAGGCCAAGACCACGATTGCCCAGGCCACCGCCGACCAGACAAGGCTGCAGGCGGACGCGCGGGATGTCGATCAGCATGCGGCTGCGCTGCCGGATACGATCGCGGCGCTGGTCGCGAAGGTCCGCCAACGCGATGCCGATCTCAGGGACCTGCAACAGCAAGTTCAGGCGGCACAGCAGCAGGTGGATTCGGCCGAGGCCGCTTTGGCGACGGCACGGCAGGCGCTCGATGCCGACAATCAGGCGCTTCAGACGGCGCAGGACACCCTGGGGAAGCGCAAGGCCGACACCCACGCGGCGCTGCAAAAGGCCACGCAGGCGCGCGCCGACGCTGAGCAGGCCCTGCAGGGCGCCGAGCGGGAGGCCGAAGGCGCGGCCAAGACAGCGGCGGATGCGACCCAGATGCACGACCGGGCGCAAGGCGACCTGCAGCAGGCGGAGCAAACGGCGCGAGCAACCCAGCAGAGACTGGCCGATGCCAACGAAGCTGTCAGCAGCCGCCAGCACGAGCTGGACACGGCACAGGACCAACAGAAGACGGCGGCCCAGACGCTGACCGATCTGCAATCGCAGCAGGCGACTGGTGTCAAAGCGGTGGCTGCGGCCCAGCAACCGGCCGGGTCGCCGCCCACGACATCGTCAGTGTCGGATGCCGAGGCCTCTCCGGCAGCCGACGCGCAGTCGCCTAAGGCTGACGTGACCGCGGCGCAGGATGCGCTGGACCATCTTACCGCACGGGTGTCGGCTGTGCAGCAGGCCGCGGCGGCGGCGGATGAGCAGGTAGGCGCGGCGCGGGCGGCGCTGCAGGAAGCAATCGCGGCCCGCGACTCGGCGCAGCAGGCACCACAGGACGCGCAGGCGCACCTGATCGATCTACGGACGGCGGAAGGCAAAGCCGGGGACGATTTG
>DASYBP010000109.1:0-14551 GCA_036500715.1 Rhodopila sp. | reverse complement strand
GGCTGGCGCTGGGTGGAGCACTACAAGCTGTCGGAGGAGGAGGAACGGCGGCAGATCGCCATGGCGGTGGAAAGCCTGCGCCGCACCATGGGCGCTGCCCCGGCGGGTTGGTACTGCCGCTATGGGCCCAGTGCGAACACGCGCCGTCTGGTTCATGAGCACGGCGGATTTCTGTACGACAGTGACACGTATAACGACGAACTGCCGTACTACGTGACGGTGGGCGGCGAGCCGCATCTGGTGGTTCCGTATGCGTTGTCGACCAACGACGTCAAATTCAACCGCGGCAACATCGGCAACGCGGATCAATTCGTGACGTTGCTGAAGGATGCCTTCGATCAGCTTTATGAGGAGGGTCAGCAGGCGCCGAAAATGATGTCAGTCGGCATGCATGCGCGCCTGCTTGGTCATCCCGCTCGGGCGCGGGGCCTGGCACGTTTTCTGGATTACGCGCAGGGGCATTCTGGTGTGTGGATCTGCCGGCGGGAGGAGATCGCGCGTCATTGGTTGAGCAATCACAAAACCGCGGCTGGATAGGGGCAAACAGTCGCAAGGAGGGAGCGATGACAAAAGAAATTCTCTGCGGGTTCGGTGTTGATGTCGATGCCGTGGCTGGATGGCTTGGCTCGTATGGCGGCGAGGATTCGCCGGATGACATTTCCAGGGGCCTGTTCTCCGGCGAGGTTGGATCACCGCGGCTTGTCGAATTGTTCCGCCGTTTTGGGGTCAAGACCACGTGGTTCATCCCGGGACACTCGATCGAAACGTTCCCCGAACAAATGGAGCAGGTGGCCGAGGCCGGGCACGAGATCGGGGTGCACGGCTACAGCCATGAGAACCCGATCGCCATGACCGCCGCGCAGGAGGAGGAGGTCCTGGACAAATGTATCGATTTGGTGACGAAACTCGCGGGCAAGCGACCGACCGGCTACGTCGCGCCCTGGTGGGAGTTCAGCCCGATCACCAACGAACTGCTGCTGAAGCGGGGCTTTAAATACGATCACAGCCTGATGCATCACGATCATCAGCCGTACTACGTGCGGGTCGGCGATAGCTGGACGAAGATCGACTACGCGAAGAAGGCCGGCGAGTGGATGGTGCCGCTGAAGCGGGGCCGAGAGACCGATCTGATCGAGATCCCCGGCAACTGGTACCTCGACGATCTGCCGCCGATGATGTTCATCAAGAAAGCCCCGAACAGCTTCGGTTTCGTCAACCCGCATGACATCGAACAACTGTGGCGCGATCAATTCGACTGGGTCTACCGGGAATACGACTACGCGATCTTTCCCATCACCATTCATCCCGACGTGTCCGGCCGGCCGCAGGTGCTGATGATGCTGGAGCGGCTGTACGGCCATTTGGTGCGGCATCCAGGCGTGCGCTTCGTGACGATGAACGAGATGGCGGACGATTTCGCGCGCCGCTCGCCGCGCAAGAGCGGCTAAGCCCGATCGTGTGTGCGCTGTGCGGCGCTTTCGGCGGCGAGGAACATTGGTCGACGCGCGCCGAAACCTTCGCCTCGGGTCAGACCCGCCGCGCCGAACGGCTGGCCCGCGTCCGTGCGGCTAACGCCGTGCTTCGGGCTTTTGCGATGCGGTTGGATGACTGGCAGGGCGCCTCGTTTGTCCTGTCCAGTGCCACCGGGCGGCGGGAGATTGTCGATACGTTGCCGCAGGTCTGGGAGATGGCCGGGCGGATGATTGGCGGCAAAATCGATCCGCTCGACGCGGCGTTGATCGCACGCATCGCCGAACGGGGCATGGGATGAGCCCGCGTATCCCGGTCAACGTGCTGACCGGCTTCCTGGGGTCCGGCAAGACGACGTTGCTGCGGCATCTGCTCAGCAGTCCGGCGTTCGCGAATTGTGCGGTTCTAATCAATGAGTTTGGCGAAATCGGGCTGGATCATCACCTGATCGCCGACGTGCGTGGCGACGTGGTGCTGATGCAGTCCGGCTGCATCTGCTGTACCCTGCGCGGCGATCTGGCGGCGGCGATTCGCGGACTGTACGCCAAGCGGGAGCGCGGCGAAGTAAGCTTCACGCGGTTGGTCATCGAGACCACGGGCCTGGCGGATCCGACGCCGATCGTGGCCACCATCATGCACGAGCCGCAAATCCGGCATCATTTTGAGATGGCCGGTGTGGTTGCCACGGTCGATGCGGTGAACGGTAGGGCTCATCTCCGGCGCCAGCCCGAGTCGGTCAAGCAGGCGGCAATTGCCGATCGCATCATCATCACGAAAGTCGATTTGACCGATCCGGCTGAACTGGACGCGTTGGAGGACGGGCTCGCGCGACTAAATCCGGCGGCCAGGCGTTGGCGTTCGGCCAATGCGCCGCCGCCGGCCGAGTGGTTGCTGGCGGAACAAGACGCCCCCGTCTGGATGGCGCCGGCTGAGGCGGATCGGCACGACGGCCACGGTCATGACAGCAATCGTCACGACGCGAGCGTTCGCGCCTTCACGTTGAATTTCGCAGGCAGCATCGACTGGAACGTGTTCGCGGTCTGGTTCACCTTGTTGCTGCACAGTCACGGTGAAGACGTGCTACGCGTGAAGGGAATGCTCAGGGTTGCCGGAGCGCCGGGGCCGGTGGTGATCAACGCCGTGCAGCATCTGGTGCATCCGCCAATCCATCTGCAGGCATGGCCGGAAGACGGCGCGCAGTCCGGACTTGTGTTCATCGTGCGCGATCTTCCGCGCGCCGACATCGAGCGTTCGTTTGCCGCCTTCCACGCCTTGCTTGCGGATGAAACCGCGCGGCGGCTCAGTGATCCAGCGCCAGCTTGCCAACCTTGATCGTGGCCGGCTGCCACAGGTCCGGGAACAGCGTCTGCAAGGCCTGCACCTTCGGCATATCGTTGATCGCGATATACGGCGCGTCGGGGTGGCGATCGAGATAATCCTGATGATAGGCCTCGGCCGGATAGAACGGTCCGGCCGGATCGACCCGCGTGACGATCGGACGGCTGAACGCGTGGGCGGCCTCAAGCTGGGCGATGTAGGCCTTCGCGACCTGCTCCTGCTCCGGGCCGTTGACGAAGATTTCTGACCGATACTGTGTGCCCCAGTCGGGTCCTTGCCGGTCCTTCTGCGTCGGATCGAGTGCGACCGAGAAGAAGATCCGCAGCAGCGTGCCAAAGCTGACTTGCGTTGGATCGAAGGTCACGCTGACTGATTCCGCATGTCCTGTCGTGCCCGTGCTTACGTAGGCGTAGCCCGGGTTTGCAACCGTTCCGCCGGCGTAGCCTGAAACGGCCTGCGTGACGCCTTTGACGTGCTCAAACACGCCTTGGACCCCCCAAAAGCAGCCGCCTGCGAAGATCGCGGTTTGCGGTCCTGGGCCGTTCGGTGTGGGGTCCAACGCGGGCGGCGGCAGCGCCTGCGTCGCGCTGTCGGCGTGGGTGGGCGCGAGCGGAACCGCGACAGCCAGCAAAAGCAGTCCAACACCGATTGAAGCTCCGCAGAGGACTGTCGAGGATCGGATCATGGCAGGTTCTTTCGGAAGGCCGGCCAGCGGGACGGCGGTTTGGCTGCACCGGATGTTTTGTAGCACGACCTTTGAGCGATGCCCACCGCACCCAGGCGCCGCATGGGGCTTGGCAGTCGCACTTTGCTTAAAGTGACCGATTCACCCGGCAATCGTGATCGCTTCGCGGCTCACGCTTCACCGCGATCGGACACTATGCCCGCCAGTCGGTTATTTCATCCGTGCCGGCGCGCGTGGTGCGAAAGCGGTTCGTGGGGTGGCCGGTATCTTCGTAGCCGAACGAAATCCCGCAGACGACGCGGCGCGTCTCATCGATGTTGAAATGTGCGCGCAGGAACTGCGACTGGGACGCCAGAGCCGCCTGCGCAATGCTGGCAACACCGAGGCTCTGTGCCGCGAGCATGAAATTCGAAACGAACGCGCCGCAGTCGACCGCACCGTACAGGCCAAGCGCTTCGTCGGTGGTGACGATGCAGACATGGGGCGCGCCGAACAGGCGAAAGTTCTCGCGGCCTTGCCGTGCCGAGGCGACGCGGTCGCCGCGCGCGATGCCGACGGTCTCGTAGAGCTGAAACCCGCATTCGCGGCGTCGGTCGAGATAGACGCCGTGGTATTCGCGCGGAAAGAGGAAGTCGGGTGCCGCCTTGGCGCCGCCATCAACCTGCTCGAGCAGTGCGCGTCTGAACCGCTCGGTTGCTTCGCCACTGGTGATGATAAGCTGCCATGGCTGGGCGTTGCACCAGGACGCGGTTTTTCTGGCGATATTGAGCATCTGCCGGATTGTTGGCTGGGGGACGGGGTCGGGACGAAAGCCCCGGCAACTGTGCCGGGCGTCAAACAAACGGTCCAAAACTTCGTAGGGGGCGGTGTCCGATTGGCTACTCATGTCGCGGCGTCGTCCGATGATGGGATGTCTGGTCTAACGCGCCGCCGGGGCTGCGTCGACGGTCATCTCGGCGCTTCGCGCATAAATCCAATCGCCAAAATCCGGATTATCTGGGCCGCTGCCCACATCCATGTGCCTGGTCGAGCCGGACATCTCGCCGACGACAGATAGGAGATCCTTGATGAAAACGAAGACCATTGCCGCGGTTGCCGCATTGAGTCTGGGCGCATCAAGCGTGGGCGCCGGCGCGGCGTATGCACAAAGTGGTCCCGTGGGCTATCAGCAGCCGGCGTATGGCGCCCAGGCGTTCTCGGATCACCGCAACGAGACGGCGAAACACTTCCTTGGACAGGACACGGTCCTTGGCAAGATGTTCAACCACTCGAACACCAGCCAACTCGCCGCGGCAGCCACAGCCAAGGGTGGTTAAGTCTCGTCAAAGACGGTGAAACTTCGAACAGGCCGGGCCGACCGGCCTTGTTTGGTGCCCAGGCGGCCAGCACATTAACAAACAGAGTTACCTGGGTCACAGCGCACCCCGGTTTGGGCGACTATATGAAGAACGCGCGCAGACCTGTAGGAGAACCACATGCCATATGTCACGGAAACCGAACTCGTAGAAATCGTGCCAGACCTGCGCAAGTGGGCCAGCGTTGAATCGTCCGAAGAGGTCCGCGCCGCGCTCATCCGCTTGGCTGACCGTTACGCCGCGATGGCTGGGAAGCCAGTTCCGGCCGCCACGGCGCTCGCGGCGTAAGGCTCCGGGCCGTCAGCGGCAAGAGGTACTTGCCGTCGCCTCCGCTTGTACCTAATGCTGCGGCGATGGTTCATCTTTTCCGATGCGATGGTCGCCGCCTGTCCGCTTGATGGATGGGTGCTGGCGTGCCGTCTACCGGATCGGCTTCCGGCTGGCGCGTCTCTGGTGGTGGCTGCTTAATCCTGACCACCACGGTGTGCTGATCGCAATCTGGCTTGACGGGCGCATCCTGGCGATCCGGCAATCCTATCGTAGCGACCCGACGTGGCCCGGCGGCGGACTCCATCGCGGCGAGGACCCGCGGGAGGCGGCCTGTCGCGAACTCGCCGAGGAGGTCGGGCTGGTCGTTGGCCCGGATGAGCTTATTCCGGCCCGCCGGATGATTATCGACTGGGATTTTCGCCGTGACCACGTCAGCGTCTTTGAGCTGCACCTGAAGGCCCCGCCGCTACTCATGCTCGATAACCGCGAGGTTGTGGGGGCCCAGTTTGTCGAGCCGCGAGCGTTGCTGACTGCGTCCCGAGTATCGCCGATCATCAGAGCCCATCTCGAGGCTCTGGGCTATGCATCGCCACCGACAACTGTGTGAATATTTTGCGGTCCGCCAGCGCCGACCGTGCGCTGGGCTTGCGGCCGCTGGGCCGCCTCTCCATCTTGCTGTCAATGTTTCTGGTCACCGAAGCCGATGCCGACGCGATCCGCGCTGTCTTCGAGCGGGAAGGCGAGCTGTCGGCCGCTATCGAGATACGCCGCCGGTTCCCATCGATTACCGACAATGCGAAGGCTCGGGCCTATGCGAGGACCATCGCCGGCTGGAAGCCGATCACCGAACCGCCGACAGCGACCGTGACGCGGCTGCGGCCTCGGGTGGTGCCGCCGACCGGCGATATCTGACACTCAGGGTTTGATCACGGATCCCGGCCCGCTTGCGGGCATTGCCGACGCGGCCGGGGCGGTCGCAGGCGGAAACTTCATGAGCACGAAGCCACATTTCTCCAGGTGCTGAACGAGCCGGTCGGCGATGATCCGAGCCATGGCCCCATTGGCGTGATGGAAGTGGTCGTCGGCGTTTCAGAACAGCCAGCGCAGCGGTTCCATTCCGAGCAGCAGGCGGCCGGCCATCTCGTAGGTTCTGAGCGTTCCAACCACGTGCTGGTTCATCGTCAGGATGTCGCGCAGGCAGCGATCGAATGGCCCCTTCTCATACACCGCCGTGCCGCCGACGGCCTTGTAGGCGAGTTGCACGACATCGACGCAAACCCCGATGACATGCGCATGGGCGGTGGTGAAGCGAGCCAGTTGCGTGTTCGACAACCCCTCGCCTTTGACCAATGTTGCCCAAATATCATCCATGACGTCGAAGAAATAAGCGCGGGCGGCGGTCAGCAGCGTCTCGGCGCGCCCGACCGCTTCCTGGACGAACACCTCATCGCGCAGCAACTTCGGGGCCTCGAGACGGTCACCCAGCGTATAGCGTCGTGCCGGTCTGCCGACCGCATTCTCGATCAGCGCATCGACCGCATGGCGGGCGATCCCGAGCGCGGCGGCGGGACCCTTGGCGATGAACAGGAATGGGAATGCATGCAACGGGCCGCGCCGCTTGATCAGCCGCGGGTCCTGAAAGCTGAAGGTGTGCTCCGCCGGGACAAAGATGTCTCGCACGACGACGTCGTTGCTGCCGGTGCCGCGCAGTCCCGTGGTATGCCAGTTGTCGAGTATTTCGCATTGCGAGACCTTGACGAAGCACTGGCGAGTTTCGGGCACACCGTTGCGATCCAGGCATGGCGTGCCGTTTTCGAGAACAGTGCAACCTAACCACAACCACTCGCAATGGTGGCAGCCGCTGACGAAGGGGAATCGTCCGTCAATCCGGTATCCGCCCGGAACCCGCAGCGCCTTGCCGATCGGCGTGGCGCCGGCGCCGGTCGCAACCAGGATGTCGGGATACATCGAGCGCGCGACATCCTGGTCGAGGAAGGCGGTTAGGTAGCCGCTGTCGCAGCCGATCATCGCGCACCATCCGACCGATCCGTCCGCGATCGCCAACGCCTCGATCACCCGGAACTGTGTCAGCGGATCGAGTTCCGGACCGCCCCACGCCCGCGGCATCACCATGCCGAAGATGCCAGCATTTTTCATCGCGCTCGCAATCGCCGGCGGGATGCGGCGTCCCTGTTCGATCTCATTGGCCGCAGCGCGAATTTGTGGCGCCAGTGCGATCGCGGCATGCAGGATGGGCGAATCGTCTGGTCCTGCCTCGGCTCCGACGTGTGTCATGCTATATCCTCCGTGTTGTCCCGGAACCTGTGAGATATGGCACCAGCAAAGCGCCCGCTATTGCGGCATCCGTCGCTCAAGTAACGGTCGCGTCATTCATGTGCCTCCCCCGACCATATGCGATCAAATGGCGCACTCGCCTCAAGCTGCACCCTTCTCACCGTTTCGGCATCGGGAGCGTCGTACTCGCAGATCATGCGCCGCCGGTCCCGTGACATCACGCTTCGCTTCCAGGTGATGGAGCGGATTTCCCTGCACTGCTGCTCGCGTTTGGCAACTTCGGTCAGATCCGCCTCGGTCGGCGGATGGTCGAAGGAACGCTCGACGATGACCAGGCCCATAGTGTTCTCCTGTTAGTTTTCGTGGAAGCCAACTGACTGCCCTGCTTCGGACGGCCGATCCAACGTGCAGCCGATGTCAAGCGCTGCCGCCTCGAGGTTTGTCCGGGCCCGGGCACTGAGAATCTCGAAGTCAAGCGTCCCCGCTGCCGCGCGAAGGCGGGCGATCGCCGCTGTCCGATCGCCGTCTGCGCATTCCGCGCGCGCCAGAATGGACGTTGCAACAATGATTTCCGTCGTCCGCGACATCGCCTGCGCTGCCGCCAGCGCCTCGGTCGCCGCGGTGCGGGCCTGGCTGTGTTGATCCTTGGCAAGAGCCTCGTGGGCGGTAAAATTAAGCGCGTACGCCAGGTGCGCCTTGTCATCGTATTCGCGTAATGACCCCAGGGCCTGGTCGAACATAGGCGATACGTCCGTGGTGCGCGAGCCTTGGGCCAGCCCGCGAAACACCGCGGTAACCGGCGGCAAGGTGTGATCAAGGTGTCTGGCTATTTCGTCGATTTCGCTACAATACTGTTCGACCGACAGTAATTTCTGACGTTCCAGATCGATCATCGCGAGCCAGATCAGGCACTCGACTTCGCGCCAACGTTCCGCGCGCAACCGAGCCAGTTCAACAGCGCGGCTCATGAGTGTATGGGCGCGGTCGAGATCACCTTTCCAACGGGCGGCGTGAGCTCGGGCCCATTCGAGCTCGACGAAGTCCACGTCTAACGTTTTCGCCATCGTTTCGGCTTCGTCGATCATCGCCAGCGCGCGCGGGATCTGCTGCTCCACCTCCAGCAGGCACCGGCCGGTGTTGGCGGTCTGGTGGCAGCGGGTAAACTGATCGGCTCGCCGGCTGACTTCCTCCGCCATCAACGCCGTCTGGCTGGCACCCGTGGCGTCATTAGACCACTGCTTGAGCCACGAAAGTGCGTGCAGCACCGCAACCGCTTCGTTGTGCAAACCCAGCCGCGCCGCGGTTTCGGCGGCCTCTTGCAGATGATTGACAAGGTCCGGCCCTTCCTCGCCATGCTTGTAGGCGGCATGAACCTTGATCACGAGTAGCTTGGCACGGGACCGGGCCTTTTGCTCGCCGTCCGGGAGGCTGTCGAGATGTGTGAGCCCGCGCTGTGCCAGCCGATACGCTTCTTCATGGGCGAAGATCAGCAGCGACCGCTCGCCCGCTTCGATACAGGCGCGCGCCGCCAATCCGTGATCATCCGCCAATGTTGCGTGATGCAGCAGAAGATGCCATCGGCGCTCAGCCTCGTCGGGCAGCCGCTCCAACAACGCCTTTGCGATGCGCGCGTGCAGGCCCTGACGGCGGCTGCGGAGCAGGGTTTCGTAGGCCGCCTGCTGCACCAGCATATGCTTGAACGCATACCGCGCGTCTGGCGGTGTCCCGGTCTGAAATACCAGTTCGGAGCGAACCAGCTCTGCCAGCGAGGTCTCCAGCGAGCTAGGTGGCAGTCCAGCAACATCGCTGAGCATGTCATAGCTGAACTCGCGACCGATGACAGCGCCGATCTGGGCCAGCTCGCGGCCCCCGTGCAGCCGATCGAGGCGAGCCGTCAGCGAGGCTTGAAGCGTGGCAGGAACGGCCAGCGCCGACGTTGCGGTGTCACACTCCGGAACCTCCAGCACCGCCTTGGTCAGCTCCTCGATGAACAGGGGGATCCCATCGGCCCTGGTTACGATCTGGTCCAGCAGCGGCTCAGACAATCGGCTGTCGCTGTTGATCCGCGCGGCGAGCAGGGCCGCATCCCGTTGTCCGAGCCGGCTGAGAGCCATGAAGCTGACGCCGGGGCGGCCGAACCAGGGCGCCGTAAAGTTCGGGCGGGAGGAGACGATCAGCAGCACCGGAAGCTCCGGCACTTGCTTGATTACCGTGTCGAGCAGCTCGATTGAAGTCGGGTCAGACCAGTGGGCGTCCTCGAATACCATCAACACGGGGGCTTGGTGAGCCAAGCTCGTCAGGCGACGCGTGAGCGCGGCGAACGTCTGCTCCTTCCATCGCCTGGGACCCTCGTCCGGGCCCGCGTGGAATTGGTCGGAGGGAATGGACCGCAATGTCGCGAGAAGTTCCAGGCCGTCGTGCGCTGGCGCGGTTGGCGCCACCATGGATGCCAACTCCGCCATGCTTGCCGCCTCGGTGTCGCCACGGGCGAAGCCTGCTTCCTGCTCCATTCGCGCGGCGATCGGGTAGAGCGGACTGTCCTGGTGATGCGGCGAGCAGAAGTAGCGCAGGCTGATATGCGGTTCGTGTGCCAGTCGCTCCTCAAGCGCGGCCAGCAGGCGCGATTTGCCGATACCTGGCTCGCCGGAGATCAGGATAACGCGTCCCTCTCCGGCTTTAGCCTGCCGCCATCGGCGCATGAGCAGGTCCAGCTCCTCGTCTCGCCCGACCAACGGTATGAGTGCGCTCGCATAAACCGTCTCCGACCGGCTCGCCGCGGCGGTCGCCCGTTTCACCCGCCAGGTCAAGACCGGCCTGTCGAATCCTTTGAGTGCGGTGGGGCCAAGCGCTTCCAGCTCAAACATCTGGCCGAGTTGCAGCCGGGTGGCGTCGCTGACGACGATCGTATTGGGCTCTGCCAGGGTCTGCAGCCGGGCCGCAAGGTTTGGTGTTTCCCCGACTGCCGTGACCGTCTGGACTGCACCGACACCGACCAGGTCGCCGACGACGACTAGGCCGGTCGCGATCCCGATTCGCACCGGGAGCTGCTGGCGCCCGACCGCTGCTAGGATTGCCAGCCCAGCGCGGACCGCGCTTTCGGCGTGGGCTTCGTCCGCGTTCGGCCAGCCAAAATAGGCCAGCACGCCGTCGCCGACGAAGCGGGCGATATGGCCCCGCTTGCCAGCCACCTCAGCGGCAACAGCCACCTGATATGCGGTCAGAATTTCGCGCAGTTCTTCCGGATCAAGCCGAGCGGAGAGCGGGGTCGAGCCAACGATGTCACAGAACAGCACCGTGAGGTGCCGCCGCTCCGCCGCAGCCGTGCTGGGTTGGCCCTCGGTCGGTGGTCCGGTCGAGGGCTGTTCCACGGCGCCACCTTGGAGTTCGGCGATCGCCGCCAGCATGCGGCGACGATGGCCGACAGTGGCGACGCCCAGCTCCTTGAGGTCGTCGGCGGTCAACTGATGCAGCAGGGCGGCGTCGACGTCGTTCTCGCGAAAAGCAGCCGCGTAACGTTCGAGCCCGATTGCACCAAGCCATTCCGCAACGTCCATTGCCGCTCCTCGGTGGATCGCTGGCGGACATCGCGACGCCCGCGTTCTTTGCACGACCGTTCTTCGTTTGCCTTGGCGGATGATGCGCCGGATCCAGACGTTGTTGGATCACATCGGCGTGCGGCGGCCCACCGTGAGGTAACGGCGGGATAGCGGCACGTTCAGGCCGGCTCTGGGCTACTCGCCGAGGCAGAAGGGATGTTACATTGTTCGGCTGAAAAGGGATTGACCCATGGACGACGAGCGCGGCCAACCGGACAGCGTCGAGACCCCGGCCTCCTGGGTCATCGCCGGTGTGGCGCTCACGGTGCTGACGATCTCCTACGGGGCGCCGCTGATCACAGTGGTTGCCCTCAAACCGATCGCCGCCGAATTCGCCACCGCACGCTCCGCACCCGCAGTGGCGGTTTCGCTGACCTATATCGGCTCCGGAATGGGTGGCATTGTGATGGGCTGGCTGTCGGGCCGCATAGGGGTGCGGCGCGTGGCGATGGGCTGCGGCACGATGATTGCCGCCGGGCTTGTGCTGGCCTCGTGCGGCGGGCTGTATCAGCTTTACGCCAGCAACCTGCTGCTGATTGGCCTGCTGGGTGCGTCCGGCATGTTCTCACCGATGATGGCCTATGTGATGCAATGGTTCGATCGCCACCGCGGATCGGCGATCGCACTGGTGTCTTCCGGGCAGTACGTGGCCGGCGCAGTGTGGCCGCTGCTGTTTCAAGCCGGAGTCGCAGGGTTCGGCTGGCGCGTTACGATGCGGGTCTTCTCGGTCGTGGTGGCGGTCACGATCCTGCCGCTGGCAGGGTGGTTCTTCCGCTCGCCGCCGGTAACCCGGGCGCAGGCTAGCACTGCCGCCGGGGCTGTCACCTGTGCACCGCTGGCGCGGTTACGCCCGAACATGACGATGGGATTGTTAGCGGCGGCGATTTTTTGCTGCTGCGTGACGATGTCAATGCCGCTGGCGCATATCGTCGCCTATTGCGGCGATATCGGTCTCGGCGCGAAGCCGGGGGCGGCGATGCTGTCGCTGCAACTCGCCGCCGGCGTGGTGGCGCAACAACTCTGGGGCTGGGTCGCCGACTGTCTGGGCGGCCTGCGAACCGTGCTGACTACCTCGACCGGCATGGCGGTGGCGATGGCCGGCTTCCTGCTGACCCAGAACGAGATGGGCCTGTTCTCGGTCTCCGCCGTGTTCGGGCTGGCGTTTGGCGGACTGGTGCCCGGTTACATCCTGGCGGTGCGGGAGATTTTCCCGGCAGCGGAGGTTGCTTGGCGGATTCCGATCATCCTGTTCCCAGGCGCGCTCGGCATGGCGACGGGCGGGTGGCTGGCAGGCGCGATCTATGACGATTTCGGCTTCTATGCGCCGGCGTTCGCCGTCGGGTTGCTGTTCAATCTGGTCAATCTCGGAGTTGTCGGCACCCTGGTCATGGCGCAGCGCCCGCCGCGTCTGCTGTTGGGAACTGCCTGATCGTTGCTGCTAGTCGAAACATCCGGGCATTAACTGGGCCGTTGGGGCTGGTCCATTGACCCGGTCAGTAGCCGGGGCATACTGTTCAGTATCAATCTTGCAAGGGACGTGTTTGCATGGCCGATACGCTGGTTATCCGTGGAGGCACCATCGTCGATGGCACCGGCGCAGCATGCTACGAGGCCGATGTTGCTGTCGTTGGCGACAAGATCGCCGCTATCGGCCGTGCGTTGCCCAAGGGCAATCGTGAAATCGATGCGCGCGGTAAGCTAGTGACCCCCGGCTTCGTCGATATCCACACTCATTATGACGCACAGGTGACCTGGGCCAATCATGTCAGCCCGTCATCCTGGAACGGGGTTACGACGGTGCTGATCGGCAACTGTGGCGTTGGTTTCGCGCCGTGCCGGCCGGAGCAGCGCGATATGCTGGTCAAGCTGATGGAAGGTGTCGAGGATATTCCTGAAGTCGTTCTGACCGAAGGACTGCCGTGGAACTGGCAGACATTTCCTGAATTTCTCGACGCGCTCGGTGCCAGAGGTTTCGATATCGATGTCGCGACGCAGGTGCCGCACTCTGCCGTGCGGGTCTATGTGATGGGCGAGCGTGGCGTGAACCGGGAACCCGCGACCGAAGATGATCGCAACAATATGGCGCAGCTAGTCGCCGAGGGGTTGCGCGCGGGTGCGCTGGGTTTCGCGACGTCACGCACCATCGCGCACAAGACGCTCGCCGGTGATCATATCCCTACGCTGCGTGCCGCCGAAGCGGAGCTCGCGGCGATCGGTCAGGGGATGCGCCGGGTTGGCGCCGGCTGGATGCAGGTGATTTCCGACTTCGACGATCCGGAGGCCGAATTCGGCATCCTGCGGCGCGTGGCCGAAGGTTCCGGCCGGCCACTGACTTTTTCGCTGCTGCAACGTGAGCAGCGCCCGACGCTGTGGCGGGAATTGCTTGACAAGGTGGCCGAGGTGAACAGCGCCGGGTTCGAAATGAAAGCGCAGGTGATAGGTCGCCCGATCGGTATCATGCTGGGCTTCGAGATTTCGCAGAACCCATTTGTCGCTCGTCCAAGCTGGCGGGAAATCAAGGATCTGCCGTTTCTCGCGAAGCTCGCGAAGTTGCGCACCGCGGAATTTCGCGCGCGCCTGTTATCGGAGGCGACCGCCAATCCGCAGGCTGAGCGGCTGAACGCCTGGGCAAAGATCTTTCCGTTGGCCGACCCGCCGGACTACGAACCGCCGCCGGAAGCAAGCGTCGCAGCTCGAGCGGCGCGCGAGGGCCGCGATCCGCAGGACGTCGTTTACGATATGCTGCTGGAGAAGGACGGACGCGCGATCCTGTATCGTCCGATTATCAACTACGCTGACGGCACGCTGGAGACCGCCAGGCTGATGATGCAGGACCCGAACACCCTGATTGGTCTGGGCGATGGCGGCGCGCATGTCAGCATCATCTGCGACGCGAGCACCATGACCCACACGTTGACGCACTGGGCTCGCGACCGCACGCGCGGTGCCAGGTTGCCGCTGGAATGGGTGGTGCGGCGCCTGAGCGGTGACAACGCGTCGGCGATTGGTCTGCGCGATCGCGGGGTGCTGGCGCCGGGATTGAAAGCCGACCTTAACGTTATCGACTTCGATCGGTTGATGGTACATGCGCCCGAGGTGCGGTACGACCTGCCGAGTGGCGGACGGCGGTTGGTGCAGCGCACGGAAGGATATGAGGCGACGATCGTATCGGGTGTTCCGGTCTACCGAAACGGGGAAGCGACGAACGAATTGCCAGGCCGGCTGGTGCGCGGCGCCAGGGGTGGGCGCGCGACGGCCATTGCGGCGGAGTAATTCTTATCTATTAGAAAAACGAGGACCGGCCAATGAACGCTCCTGTATCGGTGGACCACTTTGAACGGGCCATGTCGATGCCGATCGAAACGATCGACGTCAGCGATCCTGGGCTGTTTCGTGAAGAGGTGTGGCAACCGTATTTCGAGCGGCTGCGGCGTGACGACCCGGTGCACTATGTGAAGGACAGTGCTTACGGGCCTTACTGGGCGATCAGCAAGTACAGGGACATCGTTAGACTGGAGGTCAATCACCCGACCTTCTCGTCG
>DASYBP010000108.1:0-4478 GCA_036500715.1 Rhodopila sp. | reverse complement strand
GGCTTGGGCGTGGGTGCGGGCGTTGGCGTCGGAACCGCCAGGACCGGCGCGGAGGCCGCGGTCCACAGCTGGCTCGCGGTCGAATAGGTGTACCAGCTACCGGTGGCGGCATCCTTGCCGTAGACCAGGCCGTTGGCGATCGCCAGCGCGCCGGTGCCGGCACCACCCGGAACCGCCGTGCCGTTCTCGTTGACCACAGCGGCGGCGGTGAGCGTCCACACGTTCCCCGATGCGTCCTTGAGCGATCCGCCACTGCTGGGGGTCAGTTCGGCCAAGGTCGGCGCTGCCGTCGGGGCCGGGGTGGGTGCGGGCGTCGGCTTGGGGGTCGGCGCCGGGGTGGGTGCCGGCGTCGGCTTGGGGGTCGGGGCCGGCGTGGGTGCGGGCGTTGGCGTCGGAACCGTCAGGACCGGCGCGGAAGCCGCGGTCCACAATTGGCTCGCGGTCGAATAGGTATACCAGCTGCCGGCGGTGGCATCTTCGCCATAGACCAGGCCGTTGGCGATCGCGAGCGCGCCGGTGCCGGCACCCCCCGAAACCGCCGTGCCGTTCTCATTGACGACACCGGCGGAGGTGAGCGTCCACACGTTCCCCGATGCGTCCGTGAGCGATCCACCGCTGTTGGGGGTCAGCTCGGTCGAGGCTGACGGCGGGGTCCCGCCGGAGCCGGGCGTTGGCGTCGGAACCGCGCCCCCGGTACTCTGGCTGAACAACCATCCCAGCGGCGAGCCGGCACCATCCTGGGTGTAGTAGGTGTCCCAGACGTCGTGACCCAGGCTGTTGTCCTGGGTGTAGATCATCTTGCCGCCAATCGCCTGTTCGGCGGCGTACAGGTTCTGGTCCCACGCCAGCGGAACCTGCCCGTCCTGACCGCCGTGGATCGCCATGAACGGCACGTTCTTCAGGGCGGTCACCACCGAGGGGTTCGGCGTCGGATAACCCTGCCCATAGTCGGCACCCGCCAGGGACAGGCCGGCGGCGAAAATCTTGCCCTCGGTCCCGGTGTAGGCGTTGTACTTGATGATCATATCCTCGGTGCCGATGCCACCCATGCTGTTGCCGGTGACGTATGTGCGCGTCGGATCGGTCGAGTACTGCGACTGCACCTGCTGCAGGGCAGCGATGGCATTGTCCTCGCCGGCGCTGTCGGCGGTGCTGACGCCACCAAAATTGATGGTTTGGCCCGACATATCGGCCGATTGGTCGAGCAGCGGCGCGACGATGATCGAGGGATAGTCGGTGCGGAAGGTTGGCGTGTTGAACCAGGCATTGATCTGGTTCTGCAGGTTCTGCGGGCCGTAGGTGCCCTGGTCCAACTGGTGCAGGTAGAGGACCGTCGCGTATTTAACACTCGGGTTATAGTTGGCTGGCAGCAGGACCATGTACTGCATGCCGTTGACGCTCTGGATTGTCCAGTTTCCGGCGGAAACCGGACCCGAATTCTGGGTGCCGCTCATCTGAAATGCTCTCTAAAATGTGATAGAACGCGGCCTGTGTTTCACGATCTTGTGATGCCTGGCAACCCTAAAATCGTGGCTGGATTACCACACTTAATATTTTTTGCAGATGATTGCGTTGAGGAATAGCCAATCGAGTCCGGCGGATACAGCCAATGGTAACGATATCATGACGAAATTGGAAACGCTACCGATGAAAGACAACAGAAATCCGAGATATCCTTTAAATATAGACACTTACGACGCATATCTGCATTGATGTGGCTTAAGACATAGGTATGCAAGAAATAGGCCGAAATATTGCGTCTTGCCTCTCGCATGATCCGTCTTCAGCCGCCATACTCAGCGCGAAACCCGCCGATCATCCCGTGTCCGCCACCCCGACCGCGGCGATATCCCCCGTCTCGGCGAAGACGCCAGGAGCAGGACCATCCAATGCTGCAACTCGTCGATCTCACGCGCCGATTCAATGACAAGCCAGCAGTCGACCGAGCCAGCGTCACGATCGGGCACGGCGAGATGGTCGGCATCATCGGCCGCTCCGGCGCGGGCAAATCGACGCTGCTGCGACTGATCAACCGTCTGCTCGAACCGACCGAAGGCAGGATCATCCACAACGGCGTCGACGTGACCGCGCTCGGCGGCAAGGAGCTCCGCGCCTGGCGCGCCCGCACCGCGATCATCTTCCAGCAGTTCAACCTGGTTCATCGCCTGGACGTGCTGACCAACGTGATGTGCGGCCGGCTGTTCGAAATCCCCGCCCCGCGGGTGCTGCTGAAGTGGTTCACCCCCACCGAACGCGCGCTCGCCGTTCAGGCGCTCGACCGGTTCGGCATGGCCGACGTGGCGATGAGCCGCGCCGACGCGCTGTCGGGCGGCCAGCAACAGCGCGTCGCCATCGCCCGCGCCATGATGCAGCAGCCGCGCATTCTGCTGGCCGACGAACCGATCGCATCGCTCGACCCGCTCAACGCCAGGCTGGTGATGGACGCCCTGGCCGATATCAACCGGCGCGACGGCATCACCGTACTCACCAACCTGCACACGCTCGACACTGCCCGCAGCTATTGCCGCCGCATCATCGGCATGGCCGCGGGCCGGATCGTGTTCGACGGCGCGCCCGAGGCCCTGACCGAGCCGGTAGTGCGCGATATCTACGGCCAGGCCGAAGATATACCCCTGGACGAGCGCCTCACCTCGGCTAGCCTCCCGGCGAACGGGCTCGCCGCTCTGGCGGGCTAGCGAGCCCGGCTTGGAGACCGCCATCATGATCCGCTCTCTCGTGCTGCCGCTGGCGTTTGTCGTGCTCACGCTGGCCACCCCCCAGACCAGCCACGCCCAGGACTGGAAACGGCAGGTCCCACAGCTTCGCATCGGTCTGCTGGGCGGCGAGAACACCGCCAGCCGGCTCGCCCGCTACGACGGCTTCCAACACCTGCTGCAGGAAAAACTCGGTGTGCCGGTGAAGATGTATCCCGCCGCCGACTATGCGGGCGTGATGCAGGCCATTGCCGCCGGCCAGCTCGATCTCGCCGAGTTCAGCCCCTCGGCCTTCGCTGGCACCTGGCTGGACTGCAAATGCATCGACCCGATTGTCGTGCCACGGGAGAAGGACGGCACCATCTTCTACCTGGCCGTCATGCTCACCCGTAAGGATTCCGGCATCACTTCGCTGGAACAGATGAAAGGCCACTCGCTCGCCTGGGCCGACCCAAACTCCGCCTCCGGCTACCTGATTCCCAGAGCCTCATTGAAAGCCTCCGGCATCGACCTGACCGACGGCGCCTTTTTCTCCCGCACCGGCTTCGCCGGCGGCCATGAGCAGGGCATCATCGCCGTTCTGAACAAGCAATACGACGCCTGCGTCACCTGGACCTCGGGCCAGGGCGACATCGAGCAGGGCTACAGCCGAGGCGCCCTGCGCGGCATGGTCGACCAAGGCATGCTGAAGATGTCGCAGATCAACATCATCTGGAAATCCGCCCCCATCCCCAACGGACCCTGGGCCACGCGCTCCGCGTTGCCCGCCAGCCTGAAGACTGAATTTGCCGATTTCATGCTCGACCTGCCGAAGTCGCACAAGGACATCTACGACGAGGTGGAGCAAGGCTCAGGCGTCGGATACCAGCCGGCGACGCTCGATCTCTACAAGGACATCATCGCGTTGCGCGAGGCGGAACGCCAAGGCAGCCGGTGACCGCCCGCAACCCCGCCGACAGCCCCACCGGCGAGGCCGCCTACCGCCGGTTTCAGCAGCGCTTCGGCGTGTTGCGCCGAACCCGTCAGACCGAATCCCTGCTGACCTTCGCGGCCGTCGTCCTGCTGTTCGTCGTCGCCGCGGCGTGGACCGATTTCTCCCCCGAAAAGATCGCCAACGGGCTGCCCCGTATCGGCGAGTATTTTGGAAAATTGTTCTCCATCGAACCAAAAGGCAGCAGCGCCCCGATCGCCGTCCTCGCCCTGCCGCATCTGTTCGCCGGGGTGAAGCAGCCGCAATCAATTGCCTACTGGTTCTACCGGATCAACGTCTATGCCGAGCTGCTCTGGCAGACCATACAGATGGCCATACTCGCCACCACCCTGGGTTTTGCCGCCGCCTTCGTCCTGTCGTTCCCGGCCACCCATACCTTCGTCACCAGCCGGATCATCGTCGTCACCACGCGCCGCCTGCTGGAACTGATGCGCGCGATCCCGCAGGTGGTGCTCGCTTTCATTCTGGTCTGGCCCTTCGGCATCGGCCCGCTCGCCGGCATCGTCGCCATCGCCGTCCACTCCACCGGCGCACTGGGAAAACTGTTCTGTGAGCTGAACGAAAACGCCGACCTTCGCCCGGTCGACGGCATCCGATCCGCCGGCGCCTCCTGGCTCGCCCAGCTCCGTCTCGGCGTCGTGCCGCAGGTCATGCCTGGCTTCCTCAGCTACGCGCTGCTGCGGTTCGAGATCAACGTTCGCTCCTCGACGATCATTGGCTTCGTCGGCGCCGGCGGCATTGGGCAGGAACTGAAACGCGTCATCGGCTTCAAC
>DASYBP010000107.1:0-3579 GCA_036500715.1 Rhodopila sp. | reverse complement strand
GCGAGAAGTCCGCCAGCGCATTGGAGGTGACGACCCTGAGATCGATGTCGGGGGTGCGCGCTCTGGAATGATTTGAGACGCGGGACGAGCCAGGCGGCGGCGAAAAAGGGTGTGACGCTGACCGTGAGGAAGGCTGGTTCGGCGGACGCGGTGGCGCGGCGCGTGGCCTCGGTGATCTGGCGGAAGGCGTTGCGAATTGGCGGCAAGAAGGCCTGGCCCGCATCGGTCAGCATGATCCCGCGGTTGACGCGCCGGAACAGCGCGGTGCCGAGGTACTGTTCCAGCGCCTTCAGCATCTGGCTGACCGCGCCAGGCGTCACGCACAGTTCGTCCGCGGCGTGCTTCACCGAGAGGTGGCGGGCCGTCGCCTCGAAGGCACGCAGCGCGTTCAGCGGTGGCAACCGATGATAGGTCATTTAGAAATTCTCATCCGAAACCGGCAGGTAATCTGGTTTGTGCGGGCGGCGCCTGATTGCAAATAGTCGGATTGAATCAGCACGAAAGTCTGTTCCGATGGGTCTATTGCCGATTTTCCTCGCTCGCCTTAGCAATCTGCGGAGGCAGCGGCCATGAGCAGCTGCGCGACGTCCGCTAAAGCCGCGGTATTCCATGGCTGGCTCGTCGTCCTGGGCGCGTTCGCCGTCACCTTTGTGGGCTTTGGCAGCGCTTACACGTTCAGCACGTTTTTCGAGGCGCTGCAGCGTGATTTTGGAGCCTCGCGCGGTGCGGTTTCCTTGGTGTTCTCGCTGGCCGGGTTTCTGTATTTCGCCCTCGGCGCGGTAAGCGGGCCACTCGCGGACCGGTGGGGGTCGCGCGGGCTTGCGGTCACCGGCATGGTCCTGGTCGGCACGGGCCTGATCGTTGCCGGCATGGCACGGACCCTGAACCAGGTCTGCGTGGCCTATGGGCTGGGTGTCGGGCTGGGGGTTGGTTGCGCCTATGTTCCAGCACTGGGCGCGGTGCAGCGATGGTTCGTGCGACGCCGCGGGTTCGCATCGGGGATCGCGGTGAGCGGGATCGGCGTCGGCACGCTGACGATGCCGCCCTTGGCTACGGCGCTGATCGCGCATGTCGGCTGGCGCGAGGCTTGGCTGATCTTGGGCTGCGTCGCCGCGATCGTGGGCGGGGGCATGGCGCTGCTGATCGAGAACGATCCGAGCGCGCGAGGGTTGGGTCCGGATGGTGACGCGCCATTGGCGGAGGCGAATGTGCGGCGTTCGGCAGGGATTTCCGTGCGACAGGCGGTGACGTCGCGGCGTTTCGGTATGCTGTATGCCGCGTGCCTAATCGGCTCATTCGGACTGTTCGTGCCGTTCGTGCATCTTGTGCCATATGCGCTGGATCGCGGAATACGGCCGTCGTTGGCCGCTCTGCTGTTGGGGGTGGTTGGCATCGGCAGTACAGGCGGAAGGTTTTTGCTGGGCGGGCTCGCGGATCGGCTGGGCCGGTTGCTTGCGCTTCAGGTCATGTTCCTGGGGATGGCATTGGCGCTGGGCGTCTGGGCGATGTCGACCGGGTTCTGGACGTTGGCGGTCTTCGCGTTCGTGTTCGGCACATTTTACGGCGGATATGTTGCGGTGCTTCCGGCCTTGGTGATGGACTACTTTGGCGGACGCAATGTTAGCGGCATTATCGGGGTTCTTTACACGAGTATCGCGTTCGGGACCCTGGCCGGGCCGAGCGCCGCGGGGTATGCGTTTGATGTCAGTCATAGCTACTTGCTGCCGATCCTGATCAGCGTCGGTCTGAATCTGATCGCGGCGGGCATTGCGGCGACGATGCCGAAGACGAATGCAGCGGTCTGAGATTATGCGGTGAGGCGCTGAAATAGCACGTCGTAAATTTTCGGTTGCGGCGGCAGGGTGCGCAGCGGGCGCATCCGCAGCTTCGCCGAGAGCGTAGAGAAGTACGGGAGAAATGCCCGGTAACCTGCGTCGCGCATCAGTTGGAATATTGCGCTGGCTGATCCGCCGTTCTGGCGCAGCCGCGCGTCACACATCTCCACGATGAAGGCTGTGTTCGGTCGATAGATGATATTCGGCATTCCCCTCAGGGCCATCATTTCTGCCCCCTCGACGTCCAGCTTCACCAGAACGTCGTCAGGGCTGGGAAGCTGGCCACCCAGAACGTCGTCCAGGCGGCGCACCGGTACGACGACCGGCGCCGCGGCTACGTCAGCCAGCACGTGATTTGTCCCATGGTGAAGATCATCGGTGAAGCCGATCTCGCCGGTCTTGTCGCCGGCGGCGTAGGGAAGCAAGGTTACGTTTGTGATGCCATTGTGCTGCAGCATGCGGCGCAACCGGTTTACCAGGCCGGCGTTCGGCTCGAAGGCGAAGACACGCCCGCTGGCTCCCACCGCGCGTGCCGCACAAAGGGTGACGAAGCCGATATTGGCGCCAACGTCGACGAAGCAACTGCCTTTATGCAGCATGGTCTCGATGACCGCGTAGGTCTCGGGAGACCAGAATTCCCCGGTGTGGATCGCGTAGCGCTCCATCCAGTCCGAGCGGGTCAGCTCCATCTCGTAGCCGTGGGGATTGATGCGGGTCCAACGCTGCTCGTGGCGCGCGTTGTCGCACCAATAGGGATTGCCGAGGATCAGGTTGTGGATGTGATGGTAGAGGCGAAAACGCCACCACGGGGGCAACCGCCGAGCCGCCTGAGCCAGGAGGTAGCCGCTGGTTTCAAGGACTGGTCGCTGCAATCGCGTGGATTTCCATCATGTTGTATGAAATGCGGCTGGCCGTATCGATTACACCAGAATTGGACAACGCTGTGGGAGTTCCCGTCTTCTCGCTATTGTGATGGCGGTTCGTTTTCGCGAGTTTAAGGCTTTCGCCGGAGGGTGAGCGTAACAATGCGATGACATCGATTTCCGGGCCCGCGGGTTTCCCGGCCAGCAGCCAGCTCAGGAGCAAGACAGAGACATAAATTGCGCCGCCGGAAAGAGCGGCTTCGATAAGGCGAACTGGGCGGGATCATCGATCCATCCCCACCCAACGGCAGCCAGAACCACAGCCATGGCGGCGGCGAGCGCCGGACGCCAGGTGCAGCCGGCGATGGCGCGGGTGCTGACGTTGAACCGACGCAACTCGGTGGCGACGGTCATCGCTTGCTCCAGCACAACGGCAGCGGCGGCCGCGACGGCCGCGCCGGTCAGGCCGAATGGTGGGATCAGCAGGGCCAGCATGACAAGGCGGAAAATCGCACCGGTCAGGGCGATGCCCAGGAGGCGCCCGAGGAGCGCGTGGGCACTGAGCAGATGTAGGCGAGGGGGCCAAGTCTGGGTTCAGCGAAGAAGCCCGCGGCGGGGTAGACGAGGGTGGCGACGAGTGCTGTCACCAACAGGCCGCGCAGCAGGTTCAGGGTGAAAGCGGTGTCGTAGTGGCTGGGACCCGGCGTGGCTTCGCGGATGATGGCTTCTTCGGTGCCCAGGATCAGCATGCCGTCGATGGTCTGCATGAAGCTGGCAGCCAGGGCGATGATACCGAAATCGACTGGCTGGATCAGCCGAACCAAGACGTGCTGACCAGCCCGAGGATCCGCATTCCCAGACCGCCATGCCATGACCCACAC
>DASYBP010000106.1:0-10862 GCA_036500715.1 Rhodopila sp. | reverse complement strand
ATCGGCGGCATCGCCGAGGCGGTGCGCGATGATGTGAACGGCCTGCACGTGCCCGTCAGCGACGCCGTGGCACTGGCCGCGACCATGCGGCGCGCGATCGAGCAACCGGGCCTGTGGGAGCGTTTGCGCAACGGCATCCAGCCCCCGGTCAGTGTGGCGCAGGCTGCGGCCGGCCACTACGCGCTCTACGACCGGCTCGTTGCTGGGGCCGTAACAGGACTGGCGGCATGAGCGCCGAGGCCGAAACCTCGATGCTGATCGAGGCGCCGTGTCGCCCGGACCTCGGATCCATGGGCACCGTGCAGGTTCTGGCGGCATGGCGGGCCCAGCCCGGCGCGTTCCTCGTGCTGGGGTTTACCACCGCCGCGATCCCGCCTTCCGGCGTTGCCCGCGGTCGGTCCGGGACAGCCACGCCAGGCGTGTTCCGCTGCATGAGCTGGCCCGGCCGGCGTGCCGACGATGGCGGGCACCACGCTTTCCTGATCGCTATCCGTCTGCTGGACGGCGGCGACGCGCCCGCCGGTGAAACCCTGCTGTTGCGCGGTGCGACCGGCGGGGGACTGGTACTCCCGTTGCCCGCCGAACCGGGCGACGACGAGGCGTTTGGTCTGCAGGTCGCCAGGATCGCGGGTTCCCAGGCCGCCCCGGTCGGGCGCTTCATGCTGGACATGCTGCGCACGCCGGCCGACCGGCACCCGCCGCACATCGGCATCACCCTGGCCAGGATGCTGCGCGCCTTCCTGACCGAAGCGGCCGAAACCGATGGCTGCATCGAGATCATGATCAGGATCCCCGAAGGCGCCGTCATGCTGCAGGGCTGGGGCGCCCGGCTCAGCGGCGCCGTCCATGTCCTGCTGGCCGGAACCACGCTGCCGTGGTTTCCCGCCCATGCCGGCGAGTTCGACCGTTCGGACATCGCGCCGCCCGCGGTCGGCGTCATGCTGGCCATGCCGCCAGACGCCGCCATGGCGCTCGGCGACCTCGACCACGTCTTCGTCATCTCCGAACGCGGCGTGCACAGCCGCGCCCTGGTGGAGCATCGACTGCTCGGTCCCACCGACAGCATCGGCCACATCCGCCATATGCTGCCTGCGCTACGCTGCCCGCCGCCAATGAGCGCGCTGATTGGCGAAATCTTGCGCCCGCGCTACGAAGGTCGGGATACACTGTCCGAAAGTCGCCACCCGGTCAGGGCCGCAATCGACTTCGCCGCGACCGGACAAGGCGCCGGAGCCTACCTGGCCGGCTGGATTTCCGATCCCCAACGCCGCCTCGCCAGGCTGCATCTGTGCGGCTCCTGCGGCTACAAGGCGCGCATAGACGAGGCCTGGGTCAGGGTGACCCGTCCCGACGTGACCGACGCTTTCGGAAACGCGCCCGGCTTCGCACCACCGGCTGATCACGATGCCGGATTTTCTGTCGCGGTGGCAGAGGCGCCCGCCGCCGGAGAATCGCTTTACCTGCAATTCACCTTCGTCGACGGCGACCGTGCGTTCCTGCCGATCGCCGCCTGCGGCCTGGAGGACCACGGCGTCCGGGTCTGCATGCTGGCGAGTGTGGACATGTTCAAGCCCTCGGGCCTGCCTATCCTGGAGCGACACGTGGCGCCGCTGATGGGACGATTACCGAACGCGCGGGACCCGGACGGGCAGGTCTTTCTGCGCGGACCGCTTGGCCGCAACCACGCCATCGTCACGCCGTTGGCTGCGGGGCAGCTGCCGCGAACGTTCGTGTCCGGCATGTTGCGAGACCCTCCGGAGTCGGCGGAGCAGGTCGTGTTTGTGTGTGGCCCGGACTGGAATCTGTCGCAGCTCGAGGCGCTGCAGCGGATGATCCGGTTTCACGACCTGCCGGCTTCGGTCCTGCGCGCGCCCGACGTGATCGGCCCGGCGGCGGCGTTGCGGATCGCCGCTGGTGCCACCCAGGCCGGGTTCTTCCAGCTGACCGTGCCCGCGGTTTCCGGTCCGCCCGGCTGGCGCCAGGCCCTGCGCGCGGCGGTGACTGCCGGCACCGCGTTCGCCTGCCCGACCCTGTTGTACGAGGACTGGTCCATCCGCTACGCCGGTTCAGGCGCGTTGTGCTTCCAGGAGGTCGCGCCGTTCACCCGGCTGCATGCGCCGCTGGCTGGGATGCCGGCCATGCTGGCCGATGGTTCGGCGCCCGTCCCCGCACGGATCGGCACGCTAGAATGTTGCGCGATCCCTCGCGCCACCCTGGCGGCGGTCCCCGGTTCGGCAATTCTGGTGACGGATGCCGCAAGCGAGGCCGATTTCTTCGCCCGGCTTGGGGCGTCGGGCCTGACCGGTATCTGGGTGCCCTCGGTGCGCGTTTACGCCCCCGAGGGCAGCACCGAGCCCCGGCCCGGTGGTGCCGAATGCATCGTCGATGGCTGGGTCCTGCGGCAAAAATGGCATGCAAAGAAGACGCGTATAGGGGGACCGGTCTGATGCGCGTTCTGATCATTTCCCACGGCCATCCCGCGTTCTCCATCGGCGGCGTGGAGGTGGCATCACATGCGCTGTTTCGCGCGATCCAGGCCACCGGCACCGATGAGGCGTTCTACCTCGCCCGCGCCGCCCCGCCGATGACACGCCACGCCGCGACACCGTTGATGAGCCTGCGCCAGAGCGAGCGCGAAACCTTCCTGCACACCGATATCTGGGACGAATTCTGGCTGTCGAACGGCGGTCTGGGCGACTTGAGCAACGCGTTCGGTGCCTATCTCGATCAGGTACGCCCGGATGTCGTGCATTTCCATCACGTCATCGGCCTGGGTGTCGAGGCGATCGCACTGGTGCGCCGTCGCCAGCCGTCGGCACTCATCGTGATGACGTTTCACGAGTACCTGCCGATCTGCCCGAATCACGGCCAAATGGTCACTGCGCGGCGCAACCGACTTTGTCATCAGGCATCGCCTGCCGCCTGCAACACCTGCTTTCCCGAACGCACTCCAGCCGAATTGTTTCAACGCGAGCAACATCTGAAGAACTATTTCATGCTGGCCGATTCGTTTGTTTCGCCCAGCCGGTTCCTGGTCGAGCGTTATGTGGCCTGGGGCATACCTGCTGACCGGTTCCACGTTATCGAGAACGGCCTGGACGGCGTCCCGGTCCCTCACCGGCCGCTGCCGCCGGGCGGAAGACGCGATCGCTTCGCGTTTTTCGGCCAGGTCACCGAATTCAAGGGACTGCACGTACTGCTGGACGCTGTCACGCGCGTCCCGGAGGAAATCTGGGGCGACGCCAGCGTCAACGTCTTCGGCGGAAACCTGGAGTTCCAGCCGGAAGCTTTCCGGACGCGCTTCGCGGCGCTGATGGAACGGGCGGGCCGCCGTGCGCGCTTTCACGGCGCTTACCAACCAGCCGACCTTCCCACGCTCATGGCTGCCGTGGACTGGACGATCGTGCCGTCGATCTGGTGGGAGAACTCACCCGTCGTGATCCAGGAAAGCTTTCTGCATCGGCGCCCGTTGATCGTCAGCAACATCGGTGGCATGGCGGAGAAGGTGCGCGACGACGTGGACGGTCTACATTTCCGGGTCGGCAGTCCCGAGGATCTCGCGGATCGGCTCCGCTGCGTGCTGCTGGAACCTGGGCTTTGGCCGCGCCTGGCAGAGGCGGCACCGGTTCCACCGGATCTCGCCCTCAGCGCGGCACAGCATCTCAGTCTCTATCGCGCCGGATCTCCGCAATCCAAGCAGGGCCGACGGAAGTCTCCGCGTACTCGTGGAAGGGTAATCGCATGAAAAAGGTTCTGGTCATTAGTCCCTCCGGCGAAGTCTACGATCATGACTGCGTGCGATGGTATTCGGATATCAGTTTCACCGTCGCGCCCGATCATTACCATAACATCGGCGACGCGTTCGTCTTCGACAGCTCGTTAAAATTGTTGAATTTTTCTCACCTCCAGGCATTGGACATCCGCACACCGTCCGACGCGGAGATAGAGCGCTACAACAACGAATTCGACTACGCCTTCCTGCGCGGGTCGAATTATGTGCATTCGGAGATGGACTGGGAGAACGCTCCCACCGTCCTGGAGAAGTTACGCATCCCCATCATCGCCTTCGGCATCGGCGCGCAAGCGCCATCCAGCGGACCGCTCGCGCTGTCCCAGGCCACGCGTCGCGTGCTGGCGATCATCGCCGAACGCTGCAGCTCATTCGGCGTGCGCGGCGCCTACACCGCGGACGTGCTGTGGTCGCTCGGCATCCGCAACACCCGCATCATCGGGTGTCCCACGGCGTTTCGCAACAACGATCCCAATCTGCGCATCGACCTGCCGCCGCTGGAGACCGTGCGCGACGTCGCCTATACCCTGCGCCGCGAGGTCGGCTTCGATTACGCCAAGGACCTGAGGACCTACCTGGACCTGCAGCGCGACACTATCATCGAGCTGGCGGACCGCTTCGCCCTGGACGTGCTGGCGCAGGGTGAGGTGGAGGAGAAGAGCATCCTGTGGGGCGACCCCGAACAACGCGCCCGAGGCATTGTCGCGCTGCGAGGCCAGGGCTGGCTGCGCGGCCCCGACGACAGGCTTGAGCACATCTACGCCCAGAAGTTATTTTATTCCGATAGCGTTGCGGAGTTCGAGCGCAAGATCCGCAGCATGCATTTGGTCCTCGGCTACCGCCTGCACGGCAACCTGCTTGCGCTCGCCAATCGCATCCCGGCGATCTACTTCACTTATGACAGCCGCACGGCCGAATTTGCCGAGACCTTGCGCCTGCCCTGCTTCGACGTGTTCTCGGGCCGCGCTTTCCGGCTCGAGGATTTCTGGGACCAGGCGCTGTTCGAACGTTTCAATAGAGCCTACTATCATTGCTATCAGGCAATGCGGCAGTTCCTCGACGAGAACGCCATTCCGCACAAGATGCTCAATGAGGCAGAAGCCGCTTCGCGTCGCATCCAGCCGATGCACGACGCCGCATGAACGCCAAACTTGCCGAAGCGCCACGCCCGACAGTATCGGGCTATGTCGAGGCGATGACCGCGACGGCCGTCCTCGGCTGGGCATGGGCACCCGGTCAGACCTGTAAACTTTCGATCGAGTTGCATCTGGGCGACGAAATCGTCGCCGAAACAATCGCCGACAGGCCCCGCACGGACTTGGCGCAGGGAGGCGTCGGTGATGGCAGCCACGCCTTCGAGCTGTCAGTACCGGAAGGGTTGCGCAACCGCCTGGCCGATGTGCAGGTGGTCGCGCGCGGTCCGGGTGGCACCTCGGCCGTTCTGCCTTCGGTGCCGGGGGAAGGCGGTATCGAGGAGCGGCTGGCCCGCCTGGCTCGGGGCCTGGACGCGGTGATCGCCTCCCAGCGTGTGCTGCATCGCAACGTCCAGGCGGCGTTGCTCAAGCCGTCAGCGCAGCCCGCGGGTGGATCGTCACAAGCCACCGTCGAGGCCATCGCCGCAACCCAGGCGGCACTGCACGAGGACATCACCACGCTGGAACTCTTCGTGACGCGGGTGGAACAAGGCCTGAGCGGGCTTCCCGCGCCGCCCGTCCGGTTCGCCCGGTTGCCCTGGGCGGTCGCCCTGGCCGCCGCCGCCCTCGCCGCATTCGGCCTGTCCGTGTGGGCGGTGATCCTCGCCATGCCGAGTTGATGCCATGTCCCATAACGCCCGCGCAACCGATCCAGGAGGCCAGCTTCTCGCGGCATTAACCGGCCGGCTGGCGGTGCACGGCGTCCTGATCATCGCGGCCTTGAGTTGCGTCTGCAATCTGTTGTCGCTGGTGGTCCCCTTCTACAACATGCAGGTGTTCAACCGGGTCCTCCCCACGCGGGACGCGGGCACGCTGGCAATGCTGGTTATCGGCATGGTGCTGGGCCTGCTAGTCTGGGGCGTGCTGGACGTGCTGCGCACTCTGGCGATGGAGGCCCTGGCCCTCCGATTGCAGCGGCAATTGTCGCTGCCGCTGTTGAACGCCGTTGCCTTCAACGGAAGCGGTGGCAGTGCCGTGAGCGAGGCCCTGGCCGATCTCGAAACCGTGCGCGCCTTCATCGGCAGCGCCGATTGCACCGCGCCGTTCGATGCGATGTGGGCGCCGTTGCTGCTGCTGGTTCTGCTGCTGCAACACTGGGCCTATGCGGTCATGAGCGCGGCGTCCTGCGTCATGCTGATCGTGATCAATGTCGTCGGCGACATCGCATCGCGCCGGCAGATGCAGACCGCGAACCAGGCATCGGTGGTGGGGTTGCGGCATATCGCGGACGCTGTCAGTGCCGCCGAGGCTGTGCAGGGACTGGGCATGCTTCCAGCGCTGACGCGGCGCTGGGAGCAGAAGAATGCCCAGGCCGCCGGACTGGTGCATCGGGCAACGATGCGGGCACGCGCGGTCTCCGCCGCCACCGCAACGGTGCGGATGGCGATGACCGGCGGGATGGTCGCACTGGGACTGGTGCTGGCGATCGATGGCCTTGCGAGCGGCGGCTCCATGGTGGCCGGCAACATGATCCTGGCGCGCCTGCTGCTGCCGTTCCAGCAGTTCGCCAGCACGCGGCGCCACTGGATTGACGCTCTGGCAGCGTGGCGGCGGATCCGCGTGGCGCTGGAGAACCCCGTCTCCGTTCGTTACCAATCAAAGATGTCCGTGCGAAACCCGCGCCTGGTCGTGGAGCGTCTGGTCCACATGCTGCCGAACGCCGACCGACCACTGCTGCGCGGCGTGTCCTTCGTCGTTGAGCCCGGTGAAGCAATCGGCATTATCGGTCCGTCTTCATCCGGCAAATCCACGCTTTTGCGGCTCGTCATGGGCATGGCGCAGCCAACCGCCGGCGGCGTCTTCCTGGACGGCACCAGCACGTTTCTATGGGAACGCGAGGATTTTGCCCTGCACTGCGGTTACGTGCCGCAAAGCCTGGCGCTGTTGGGGGAAACGGTCGCAATGAACATCGCCCGGATGCGAACACCGGATATGGCGGCGGTACTGCAGGCGGCGAAACGTGCCAATGCGCATCGCATCATCGCCAAACTCCCGCACGGCTATGCCACCGTGATCTCAGGGGGCATGCTCTCAAGCGGTCAGCGCCAGCGCCTGGCCCTGGCGCGCGCGCTTTACCACCGGCCCGGCCTGCTGGTGCTGGACGAGCCGACATCCTTCCTCGACAGCGACGGCGAGGCCGATCTGACTGCCTTGCTTAGTCATTTGCGGGCGGAGGGGACCACGGTGCTGATGGTGACCCATCGCCCGACGCTGCTGGCCAATGTCGACAAGGTGCTGGTGCTGGAGGACGGTGCCGTCTCGATGTTCGGCACGCGGCAACAGGTCCTGCGCAGCGTAACCCAGCCGCGTGTCCGCGTGGAACGGGCTGGGCCGGCAACCCTTGAGGCGGTGTCGTGACCACGCAAGCGAGGGTGCGGCACTTGCTGTTGGGTGGGGTGGGACTGGCGCTGGCGCTGACGGTGTTCCTCGACATCGCCATACTAGTGGTGCCGGTCTACGACATGCAGTTGTACGACCGGGTTCTGCAGAGCCAGAATATGGACACGCTGGCGATGCTGTCCGTGGCCTGCGTTATCGGTCTGTTGCTGTATGGCGCGCTGGACTACCTGCGCGGCGCCTGTTTCGTCGCCATTGGCGAATCGGTGGGTCGCCACCTCAACGGTGTAGTGATGCGGGAGAGCGTACGGCGCGCGGCCTCCGGCGAGCCGCGCGGGGGGCCGGAACTGGTCCGCGATCTGAACGTGTTGCAAGGATTTCTGGCCTCCGGCGCGGTCGCGGTGCCGTTGGATGCGCTGTGCGCGCCGATGTTCCTGGCTGTGTTGTTCATGCTGCATCCGATGTTCGGGTTTCTCGGCGTCGTCGGCATCTCGCTGCTGACCCTGACGGGTATCGCGGCGGATGCAGTGGTCCGGCCGGCGCTGCTCACAGCGCAGGAGCGGCGTACCCAGGCGGAGCAGGCGCTGGCCCGTAATCTCTCCGATCCCGAATTGACCGATGGCCTGGGCATGCTGCCTGCGATCATCCAGGTCTGGGCTGAGCACTATGGGAAGGCCCAGGCCCAGATGAATTCGGCGAGCGTGGTGTCGTCGTGCCTGGGCGGGTTTTCCCGGGTGGTGCGGATCGGTTTGCAGGCCGCCGGCATGACATTGGGTGCACTGTTGGTGCTGCCTGGGGCCACCACGCCGGGTGCCCTGATGGGCGCGAACCTGCTGCTCAACAAAACGCCTGCGCCGTTCGACCATCTTGTCAGCAGTTGGCGGCACTGGGTGCTGGCCTACGCGGCCTGGTGTCGGATCGGCCAGATGTTGGCGGAAGACACCGCAGCCGCGCCCGTCGCGCCGATGGCCGACCCAGGCCCCGGCCTGCTTGTGCAAAGCGTGTCGGTCCGAACTGCATCAGGGCTGGTCCTGCTGAACGCTATCGACCTGGCCATCGCACCCGGTACGCTGGTGGCCGTTACCGGGCCAAACGGCGCCGGCAAGACCACGCTGTTACGGCTGCTTGCTGGCTTGATGCAGCCCACCGAAGGACATGTACTGCTCAGGGGGCAACCGGTGTTCGAAGGCCTGGGGACCGGCTTCGTGCCTCAATCGGTCTCGCTGCTGACCGGCAGCGTGGCCGAAAACATCGGGCAGTTCCGCGACGAACCGCTCGACCGCGCTATTGCCGCGGCGCGCAGGGCGGAGGTGCATGACATCATCGGCCGGATGCCACGCGGCTACGACACGCTGCTGTCGGGAAACGGCGCGCCGCTGTCGGGGGGGATGCGCCAGAGAGTGGCACTCGCCCGGGCGTTGCACGGATCGCCCGACCTGCTGGTGCTGGACGAGCCGGATGCCAACCTCGACGCTCAGGGCAGCGACGCGCTGCTGCGGGCACTGCAGGCACGCCGCGATGAGGGTGCGATCGTGATCGTCACCAGCCACCGGACAATGCTGCAGCAGGCCGCCGATCGGGTGGTGACACTACGCGACGGCATGCTGACTGATCCGAAAACCGTCGAGTCGCCCGCGCCGGTTGTCGCGACCCGCCCGCACCTTGCCACCGCATGATCGGGGGACCGCATGACCCAGGCGCTCACCACCATACAGCAACCGCCCTGGATCGAGGTGGCGGCGGAGTCTCTGCCCGGTGGATCCCTGCGGCGCATCGCGATCCTGACGCTGTTGACGATCGTGGTGGGCTTCGGCGGCCTCGTTACCTGGACGGGGCTGGCGCATGTGGAAAGCGCCGTGCCGGGGACGGGGGTGATCGTCGCGGGCGGTAAGCGCAAGACGGTGTCTCTAGTGGAAAGTGCCAGTCTGCGGGAACTTCTGGTGCATGAGGGGGATACCGTCGCCAAGGGGCAGATCCTGTTCCGGCTCGACGACGTGCAAATGCGGGCAGCGCGCGGCCAGGCGAGCGTCGTCTACTGGGCTTCCGTGGCACGTCTGGCGCGTCTGACGGCCGAGGCCGCGGGCAAGCGGGACCTGTCGTATCCCGCGGCGGTGCGCGATGCCGCCGCCTCGGACCCGGCAGTTGCCGCTGCGGTGCATGCGGAGGGCGCCCAGTTTAAGGCCCGCTGGGCCGCGCTGGACAGTGCCTCACAGGTCCAGCAAACCAAGATCGCTCAGCAACTCGCGCATATCGAGTCCTTGCGGGCGCAACTCACCGCGTCGACGACGCATCTGGCTCTTGTGCAGGAGGAACTGCACGACACCCAGTTCCTGTTGGCGCGCGGCTTGTCGACCAAGCCGCGCGATCTGGAGCTTCGCCAGACGGAGGCGGATCTGCGTGGGCAGGTGGGCCAGATCAGTGCCGGTCTGGCCGAGGCGATGCAGGCAATTGCCCAGATTCAATCCGAAACCGCCAACATCACCGAGACCCGCAATGCCGATATCGCCCGTGAAAGCTCGGAAACCCAGGCCACTAGGGCTGACGCCGAACAGCGCCTCAGGGCCGCTGACGATTTGTTGAGCAAGCGCGAAATCACCGCCCCGGAAGCAGGGACTGTGACCGACATCCGGCTGTTCACGCCCGGCAGCAGTATCCAGGCCGGACAGCCCGTCATGGACCTGGTGCCAAACACGCCCGATCTGCTGGTGGAAGCCAAGGTCGCGCCAAACGAGGTTGAGCACCTCGCCGTGGGCCAGCGCGTTAATATCAGGCTGAGCGCGTATAAGGTGCACCGCGTGCCGGTTATACCCGGGCGGCTGGCATATGTTGGCGCCGACCGTCAGGACGACGCCAACAATCAGGCATATTTTCTGGTACGGGCGACTGTCGATGCCGATGCACTGAAGAACAAGCCCGGTGTGGTGCTGCTGCCGGGCATGCCGGCGGACGTCCTGATTGTGAACGGTGGCCGGACCGTGCTCGATTTCTTGATCAGCCCGCTCACCGACAGCTTGCACCATGCGATGAAAGAAGAATAGAGACCGTCCAGAATCTGGGGGTCAGGCTGCTCGCCTGGCCGACGCCTGATCGTCAGGCTCGCCGCCACGAGCTTCGCCGTAACAGAAAAATCGAAACCGTTGTCGGGAAGCAATTATCACTCGAACCTGGCTCAGGTCCATAGCCACGCGCCTGATCCAGGAGCCGCCGCACCTCAACTCTCGGCTATGATGAGGCGAGCGCTGCATGGCTCCGGGCCACGACGGCCGCGCCTTCGCCCACACCGCAGCCACGCGCTTGGTTGAACTCAATCGCATGTCTCCAATGGCAAATACCTGCGGAAGGTTGGTCTCGAGTGAAAGGCCGCGGGACCGTCAGACCGGGCTTCGAGGAGCTATGCGGGTGGGTCACGTTTCCCAACATCAAAGACCACCTCGTTTGCTCCGAACCGACAAGTAGCTTCCGGCCGGCGCTATCGACGCCGGCGCGCGGCGTTTTCCCTGCAGTGGGGCACCATGGCGTAGTAGCTCAGCTCGCCACTACGT
>DASYBP010000105.1:0-1993 GCA_036500715.1 Rhodopila sp. | reverse complement strand
TGAAATTCGACCCGAACGCATGAGTGCCGTTCAGGGCGTCGTCAACGCGCAGTTCCGGCCGGATCAGCAGACCGGTGATCGGGGCCGGGAGGCTGGGCTTGAAGGTCAGGCCGATGGTGATTTCGCCGTACGTCGTCGGGCGGCCGGCGCCGACCGAGGTAGCTCCCGGCAGGCCTAGCTCGCCCCCGACGAAGTTGTTGTTCATAAGACCGATGTTGTTAGGGAAGGCGGTGACGAAGAAGCCGCTGTCGTCACGATAGATCTCGCCACGCGCATTGAAGGTCACAGTGTCGCTCAGCGGATAGGAAATATACTGCGCCACACCGAATGCATTCACCGGGGTTGGCTTGGATTTCCCAACGAAGAAACCATCGAAGTCATCGCGGACGAGGTTGAGCTCGGTGGTCAATGTCAGCTTGTCGGTTGCCTTCCACGTTACCACGATGTCGTTGTAGTAGCGAAAATAGCCGTCGGCGTTGAACCCAAGTGGCGACAGAAGCCTGGTGGAATTCTCCGGGCCGATATGGCTCAGCGCCAGTACCGTCAGGTTGCCGCCCAGCAGGTTCAGGCCAAAGCCGAAGATGCCGGCCACGGCGCTGTTCTCGTCGCCGGTTCCGGTTGAGAACGTGGTGTTAGAGCCGGTATCGACGCCCAGATAAAGGTCCACCATCGGCGTGATATGCGACGTGGTCAGGATGCCGGTGTGCTTCAGCGGCACGCCGAAGTTGAAGAGGTAAGAGTGCGAATAGAACGGGTTGGCCGAGGGATCGATCACCTCATAGCCAAGCGGCGTCGGATACAGGCCGACATGGGCGTCCATCCCGCCGGCTGTCGGGAACGGCAGATGCAGCAGCACGTCGGCTTCGACGACATCGAACTGGTTTTCATAGCCAGGGCCCGGAGCCTGGTCGAACACGCCCAGGAAGTGGGTATAGCGCGCGTCCGAGCCGTACATCCCTTGCAGCTTGAAGCCCCAGTCGAAACCGGTGGCGTTGGGGTCAGTCGGCTTGTTGATGGTCACCAGCATCTGGTTCAGCTGGGGCTGATTGGCGCGATCGTCGAACAGGCGGCCAAAGTTGACGCCGTCTTCCGGGGTTTGCGGATTGATTGTGAAGCCGCCTTCGATCTGCAGCCCGAAATGGATGCCGCTGATCCATAGCCCGGGCGGTGGCGCGGCGGGCGCGGCAGGCGTCGCTGCCGGCGCTGTCGTGGTGCCTTGGGCCGCCGGCGGTGAGGCGGGCGGTCCGGCGGGCGTAGCAGGTGCGGCGGTCTGCGCACCGGCCGGCGGCACGGCATAGACCGTCAGGCACGTTGCCAGCAGGAATGTAGTGAAACTCACTCCACGGAAACGCATGCGTCAACTCCCGTTGCATTTTGTGTTTGGGCCAGACGGATCGAAGCGATGAGAACTCATATATAGTTTATATATCCTTTCAGTCGTGCAAGGGATACATATACCGAAGAAAAAAAGGGCGTCCATCCCGGACGCCCTTCCATTGCACCATTAAAACACCTGTTCGCCGTGCAGCACGAGATCGAGGCCCTCGCGCTCTTCCTCTTCATTGACGCGCAGGCCGACCAGCGCCTTGGTGACGTAGAGCAAGATCAGCGTGCCGACGCCGCTATAGATCAGTGTCGCGGCGACGCCCTGGCACTGGATCCAAAGCTGCGCCAGGCTGCCCGGACTGCCGTCGGGGCTGGCATCGGTCGCCGAAAGCGGCCCGAAAGAGAACACGCCGGTCAGCAGCGCGCCGACGATGCCGCCGGTGCAGTGAACGCCGAACACGTCCAGGCTGTCGTCGTAGCCGAACAGATGCTTCACGCTGGTCGAGCACCAGAAGCAGATCACGCCGGCGGCGATGCCGATGATCAGCGAGGGGCCGGGCAGCACGAAGCCCGAGGCCGGCGTGATCGCAACGAGGCCGGCGACGGCGCCGGAGATGGCGCCGAGCACGCTGGGCTTGCCCTTCACCGCCCATTCAGCGAAGCACCA
>DASYBP010000104.1:0-1793 GCA_036500715.1 Rhodopila sp. | reverse complement strand
CGGCCCCGTAATGGGCGGCGAATGGGACGGCTGGTCTTGCATCGGAGCCTCCATGGCGGTGGCACCGACCGGCTCCGTGATAGCGCGAGGCGCTTACGGCCTCGACGCGGCAGCGCTGCTGACCATCGAAGCCTGACTGGGGAACGCGACTCAGCCGATCGGAAGCACCGGGTCAAGTCTGGCAACCCGCCCTGCTGCCAGCAAGCACCCCGCGCGCCAGCGGCACTACTGCCGCCCAGCGGACGGGGCCGTACAGGATGAACACGATCGAGCAGGCAACATCAGCCACACCGAGCAACGCAACCGCGGCAAGGCCGCCAGGAACGGCACGATCCGCCGTGTTGTTCACGCGAACTGGCTAATTCGGTTCATTCGGTTGCGCCATAAAGGATTGAGTTACGCACAAATCGGCGATGTCCTCAACGCGGAGGCCATACCGACGCCGATGGGCCGGCGTAGCTGGCGCAAGGGGTATGTCGATCGATTGCCGCACGCCCAGTATGCACAGAGTCTTGGGGTTGCCCGCTTTGACGGACAGGGCTGATGGCATGGTCAGGTTATCTGTTTGGCAGTTCGGTGTTCAGCACGCTTGGCCAGTCCTCGTTACCGAGTCCTCCGGCCATAAGCACGTCTCGCCAGTCAACTGAGAGCAGCTTGAACACAGCCAGGAACCGTTCCGGCTGACCGCGTGAAGCCAGGACGATCGCAGCCTGGATGCGCTCTGTATCCTGGCCGCCGAAGGCATCAGTCGTCAGGCTGGTGAGGTATCCCTTAACCTGTTCCGCGACGCCAGGCGGAAAGTCGCGACCGATCCGGTCGCTCAATCGCTGGCTGATCTCGGCCACATCGTCATCCTTTCCCGGTCATCGGCGCGCTGGTCCGGCGCAGCAAAGGTCCTGGCCGCCGCCGCCCGCTTCAGCTTGGTGAGATTACGGCCACTGCGGTTCCTTGGGGACCACGGCCCGGCGCGCCTGCTCACGGTAAGCACGGGGCGTCTGGCCATGACGGGCGCGAAAAAGCCGGTCGAAATAGGACTGACTGCTGAATCCGGACTGTTCGGCAACACGCCCGATTGACTCCGCGGTCGTGGCCAGCAGCATTGCCGCGTGCGAGAGGCGTACCTGGTTGACGAAGTCAACCGGACGGCATCCGAAGTGCTCGGACATCGACCGCGCCAAGTGCCCGTGACTGACCGACGCTAGCTGCAGCAGACGTGGCAGGCCCTCGCGCAAATTGTCCTCATTGCGCATCGCCGTGCAGGCCCGCACCAGCCAGCCAGGCCGGATGTCGATGCCGCCTGCCGCTGCGTGCAAGATGGGCATCACCACTGTCCACAGCGCGATGACATCCAGCGCGTCGGCCGTGTCCTGATAGACGGCCAGCGCACGCGCCATGGCCTGCCCGGCTGCACTGGGAGCGTTGCGGGCAATCACGGGTGCCGGGGCCAGATCCCAGGCCAGGGTGGCGGCTACCCCAGCGAAGTCGGCGAACGCCCGCCACCGTTCGCTGGGGAACGCCACGTTGATGAATTGAAACTCCCCATCCCGGCGCGCGCTGAACTGGTGGGCATCCTGCGGCCGGACCAGGACGAGATCTCCGGTGCTCAGCGCCTGGCGCTGGTCCGCTATCTGCTGCCAGCCTTGCCCGCGGATGACGTAGACGAGTTCATGGAAGTCGGAGTGCGAGTGAGGCGGCATCCGGCCAGCCGATTCCGAGATCGGCACCAAGGCCGCGTGATACGGCTGGCCGTCGGCGACGTCAGCGAAGCGCAACCGGTTCATGTCAAGAACGTA
>DASYBP010000103.1:0-8118 GCA_036500715.1 Rhodopila sp. | reverse complement strand
GTCGAACCGGTCCGCCAGTTGGCCGGCGGTCGCGGACAGCAGCGCGTAAGGCGCGATAAACAGCGCGCCAGCCAGGGCGGCCAGGCCCGCCCCGCCCGCGCCCAGCTTGAAGATGGCAAGAACCACCATCGCGTTCTTGACCAGGTTGTCGTTGAATGCGCCGCAGGCCTGGCTCAAGCAAAGCGGGCCAAGCCGGCGCGAAAACAGCAATGCGTTCATGATACTGCCCCGATGCCCTATGGCAGCGGAATGAACTCTGTCTCGTCCGCCGCCACCTTGTCGAAACGGCCTGTCTTCCAGTCGGCCTTCGCCTGTTCGATCCGCTCGCGCGACGAAGAAACAAAATTCCAGAAGATATGCCGCGGACCGTCCATCACCGCGCCACCCAGCAGCAAGATCCACGCGCCTTCCGGCCCGGCGAGCAGGGCGAGACGATCGCCGGCGCGGAAAAGCAGCATCCGGCCGGCCGCGAACCGCGTCCCGGCGACATCAACCGCGCCCTGCACGACATAGATCCCGCGCTCCTCGTGCTGGTCGGGCAGCGGCAGCGACGCCCCAGGTCCCAATCGGGCGTCGGCATAGAACAGCGGACCATGCGTCGGGACGGGTGAACGGATGCCCCATCCTTCGCCGGCGATCAGGCGCAGGCTGACGCCGCCGTCATCCAGGACCGGCAGCGAGTCCGCTTCATGGTGGGCGAACGTCGGCGCCGTTTCCTCCATCGGCTTCGGCAGCGCAACCCAGGACTGGATCCCGAACAGGCGGTTGCTGTGGCTGCGAAGGCTCGCATCCGTGCGCTCAGAATGGGCAATGCCCCGGCCGGCGGTCATCCAGTTTACGTCTCCCGGCACGATGGCAAGCTGAGTCCCAAGGCTGTCCCGGTGCATGATCGAGCCGTCGAACAGGTATGTCACGGTGGCCAGGCCGATATGCGGATGCGGCCGCACGTCCAGGCCTCTACCTGTCAGAAACTCGCCGGGTCCCATTTGGTCGAAGAAGATGAACGGCCCGATCATCTGCTTTTCCCGGGCCGGCAGCGCGCGCTGCACCTCAAAGCCTCCAACGTCATGCACCCGCGGCAGGATCACCGTTTCGATCCCTTCCGGTAGCCGAACTGGGGTTTGGCTCATGGCTGTTCGCCTTCCCTGTCGTTTACAGGCCTTTGGGTATAGCCTACCTTTAAATTCGACAAGCGAAGGCGAAAACACCGCCCGTGGCCTCACCCTTTTTGGGATCGTCCTGCCTTGGATCTTCTGCCCTTGGATCAACTGACTGGCGCCATCGACTGCGACATCCACCCAGCCGTCCCGAACACACATGTGCTGGTGCCCTACCTGGACGACTACTGGCGGGAACACGTTCTGCGCCGCGGCATGGAGCGGGAAAGCCTGGAACCCAGCAGCTATCCGGTCAACGCGCCGATCAACAACCGCCCCGACTGGCGTCTGCCGTCCGGCCCGCCCGGCAGCAGCCTCGAGGCGATGCAGACGCATCTGCTGGACCGCTTCCGCCCCGCGGCGGCGATCTGCAACGTCATCAGCGGCGCCCAGGTGATCTTCAGCGAGGACCTGTCCGCCGCCTTCTGTCGCGCTATCAACAACTGGATCCGCGCGGAGTGGCTGGACCGCGACCCCCGCCTGCGCGCCTCGATCGTCGTGCCACCGCACAGCGCCGAACTGGCGGCCGAGGAAATCGAGCGCATGGCGCCCGACCACCGCTTCGTCCAGGTCCTGCTCCTCGCCATGGCCGAGCTTCCGGCCGGGCGCCGGCAGAACTGGCCGATCTACAAAGCCGCACAAGCTCATGGCCTGCCCATCGGGATCCACGCCGGCAGCAGCTTCCGCCATCCCCCCAGCGCCGGCGGCTGGCCATCATACTATCTTGAAGACTACGTGTCCCAATCCCAGGGTTTCGCCGCCGCGCTGAACAGCCTGGTCACCGAGGGCGTGTTCGTAAAATTCCCCGACCTGAAGGTCGTGCTGACCGAGTCCGGAGTCACCTGGCTGCCGGCCTCCCTGTGGCGGCTGGACAAGACCTGGCGCGGCGTGCGGGCCGAAACCCCGTGGCTGGAACAGCGTCCCACGGAAACCGTGCGCAACCACGTTCGTCTGACCCTGCAGCCGTTCGACGCCCCGCCCACCGAACCCCAGCTCCGAACGTTGCTCGAACAGCTCGGTTCCGACCGGATGCTGCTGTTCTCGTCCGACTATCCGCACTGGCACTTTGACGGCGACGACGCGTTACCGTCCGGTCTGCCAGCCGAACTATGGCAAAAAATCTGTGTTGAGAACCCGCTGGAAACCTACCCACGCCTGAAGGAGACCCCCCCTTGAAGGAGATCGTGTCATGAACATGGCCGTCCTGGATCGCAAGGCCGATCGCAGCGCCGCGAGCCATCTCGGTTTCATCGACTGCGACGTGCATCCCTACGTCAAGGGCCCGAATGATTTCGACCCGTTCCTGCCCAAGCGCTGGCTGGAGCACAAGCAGACGATCGGCGGCCGGTCCCGCCAGGGCCTCGCCAAGATGCCGATGTATCCGCGGATGTCCCCCGGCAACGGCATGCGGATGGATGCCTGGCCCAAATCTGGCGGCAATCCCGGATCCGACCTAACGATGATGCAGGAACAACTGCTGGATCTGTTCGATGTCGCCTACGGCCTGCTCGCCCCGCTGGTCGGCGGCGCCCCTGCCGAACGCAATGTCGAGTTCGGCGCCGCCATGGCGACCGCGGCCAACGAGTGGCAACTCGCGCAGTGGTGCGATCCGGATCCCCGCTTGCTGGGTGCCATCCAGATCAACATCGAGTGGACGGAAGCCGCCATCGCCGAAATTGAAAAGCGCGCTGGCGACCGCCGCTTCGCCCAGGTCAACATTCCGCCCCGCGGCCTCGAACCGCTCGGACGGCGCCGCTACTGGCCGATCCTGCAGGCCTGCGCCGCCAACGGCTTCCCGGTGTCGCTGCATCTGGGCGGCACCAGCGGCCACGCCTCGACCGGTGGTGGGTGGCCTTCGTTCTACCATGAGGAACATCCGTCCTATGTGCAGACCATGCAGACCCTGGTGACCAGCCTGGTCTGTGAGGGCGTCTTCGAGCAGATCACCAACCTGAAGATCGTGCTGGTGGAAGGCGGCTTCGCCTGGCTGCCGTCGCTTTGCTGGCGGCTGGACAAGCACTGGAAGCGGCTGAAAGCCGAAGTCCCGCACCTGACGAAATCCCCCTCGGAATACGTGCACGACCACATCTGGGTCACCACTCAGCCGATCGAGGAGCCCGAACGGCCGCAGGACATGCTGGCGACGCTGGAATGGATCGGACCGGAGCGGGTGATGTTCTCCACGGACTATCCGCACTGGGACCAGGACGACCCGCGCTATGCCTTCAAGATTGCACTGCCGGACGACTGGAAGCGGAAGATCTACCGCGACAACGCCAAGGCACTATACAACCTGGACTAACCAGTGAACCCCAACCCCTGTGTCATGGCCGGGCTCGTCCCGGCCACCCACGACTTAGTTGCCGCCCCCTGATCCTGCCAAGCAGCCTCAAATGCATCACGGCCCAGCCATCTCCCAGCCATCCGCCGCCCAACCGGGCGGAACCCCCCCATGACCAGCCACATCGTCGCTCGGGTAGACGAGATCCCCGCCGGCAGCCGCAAGATCGTCTCGGTTAAGGGGCGCGAGATCGGCATCTTCAAGGTCGGCGAAGCCTTCTATGGGCTGATCAATCGCTGCCCACATCAGGGCGCTCCGCTGTGCCGGGGCGAGATTGTCAGCCGACTGTTCGCGCCCAGCCCTGGCGATTACCGCCTCACCCGTACCGGTGAGATGCTTCGCTGCCCCTGGCACTGCTGGGAGTTCGACATCCGCACCGGCCAGTCGTTATGTGACCCGAACAGCGTCCAGGCGCGGGCATTCGATGTAGCGGTCGAGCCTGGCAGGACGCTGGTCGAAGGCCCCTTCATCGCGGAGTCGGTCGAGGTAACGGTGGAAGAAAGTTACATTGTCGTTACGATGTAGCGCCGCCAGTTCGGCGGCGCTTTTATCATCGCGGGTTGGGATCAAGGTGCCGTTCGCCATCTTGATCCCAGACGCCAACCCGCTTTAGTTAGCCGGTCTTCACAACGTAACCATAGGCGGCATTGCTCCGGCTGCCGCCATTTTCAAGATACGCCGCCTTCTGCTTCGCGATGCCATCGAAAGGCATGTCATTCATCGCCGCGCGCAGGTCCAGGTGATAGTGGCGCGCGCCGTTGAAGCCAAAGATCGCACTTTTCACCGCACCGTCGGCGGCACCTAGCGGGGCGAAGCCAAATTTCTTCTGCATGTCTTCCGGAATCTCGAGGCGGCGCAACGCCTCGACCTGCCATTGCGGCGAGCCGTAGAACACCGAATCCGTGCCCCACAACACGTGCTCGTAGCCAAGCCCTTTGATTAGCGTGCCCATGAACGCTGCGCAGAAACGCGGATTGGTTACTGCCGAAACCGCGAAGCACGTGCCAAGCTCGGCGTGGACGTTGGTGACCCCGAATTTCTCCGGGATTGCCGCAAGATCGGAAGTCCAGCGGACATATCCGGTCCGTTCGAATTCAGCCAGGTCGGCATCGGTGTTTTCGATAAACGCACGCAGGGCCGAGTGGTAGATGACGAAATTCATCTGCGGCCAGTCCTTCGCCGCTTTGCCGACATCGTCGACGGTGGCGTAGCGCCAGGCGTTAGGAATCGACGTTTCGTAGTCCTTCGGCAGCAACCCCTTGTGGATGCAAATCGTGTTGATGCCGGCGTTCAGCGACTTTTCGTAGAACGGATACATCAGCTTCTCGTCGTCCAGCCGCCACGGGAACTTCGTGCTCGCGGGACTGAGCGGATCGCCGATCGTATATGACTTCCAACTGGTTGGATGGATGACTTCGATCGCGTGGTCGACCGCGTCCATCCAGCCGGGCTGCTTGGGTGTAATCAACGAATGATACAGCAGCCGTTTCGTCCCGGCCAGAGTGTTGACGTCGTCTGCTCCTGCCTTGATCTGGTCGTTGGTCAGGAACCACTTGCTTGGATCATCGAACGGCGCGCCGCTGAGAAGTCCGATCGTCGTATCACTGTCGAGGTAGATCTCCTTGACGAAATTCTCGAATTTAAAGCGATCAAGGGTCAAGCCGTAGCTATCATGCTTCATCGCCGGGTTATAGTTGTCAGCGGCATATTGTGCGATGCCGAGCATGCCCTCGAAGCCATAGTCATCACGCACAAAATGCAACTGATCATCGAAGATGAACTGTTTGGACAAAGCTGCGGCGCGTGCCGCGCCCATCTCTGGTTCTTTCGCCTCTGCCGGATCGACTTTGAACAGTGGCCCGAACACGTCATTCATGGCGACGAACGCGGCCGCCATGCCGCAAGTAGAGCGCAGGAAGCGCCGGCGGTCGAGACCAAGCCTACGCCCGTTTTGGTCGGCGAGCTCTTTCAACCGGCCCTCAACCTTGCGCTGTTGCGGAGTTTGTGGCAGCGGGTTGAACTCGCCGTTCGATACCATTTGCAACGGCACCGGCGCCGGAAATGCCGCGTTGTCTGGGGCTGTAAGTCCGCTAAGTTCTCGCTCACTCAGGAAAGTGCCCATCGTTTTCTCCCAATTTTTTTGGAATGCTAGGCAAGTGTAGCGAAGGCCCGCGATCTTCGGTTGGCCACGCGATAAGTAGACCTTCGTGCTCGTGGCATAACTGCGGTCTACGGCGGCGTCACTTTAGAGAACAGAGTGTCGGTTATCAATAGCCCGGACGTAGGACTGCGAATTGATTTGGCGGACCATAACCATAACGTTACAAGCGGTTAGGTATGTTGCCGGCTTTGCGGGCGCTGAGCCTGGTGCCGCCCCCTTCGCCATAGGCTACGCTGAGATGGCAAGCCAGTCCTGGGCCATGTTCGATCGCTTCGCGGCTCCGCTCACCGCGTCGCCTGATCGCTGGCGCCGTGCCGTCGGTTCTGCAAGGTCTGTCCACCGGTCTCCACCGATCCGGGCCGGTCGGTCGTCAGCCGGGTGAAACCCCTAGGAAAGGGGGCGCCTTCAGCGCGGACGAACCCTACAACAAAGACTTCGCGTGCTGCAGAACCTGGTCGCAAACCTTTTGCGTGATCTGCGCCTTGATGCCGCTGCCGCCCAGGCTGTACCCCTGGCCGTTGCCAGTCTGCAGCAGCCCGTGGCTGCCCTCCTGGAAGCCGCTGTCATTTGGGCTTTTGCCGGACCCCGACAGCTTGCTCATCAGCGAGTCCTTGACCGATGAGGCCCCGCCGCCGCCCATATATTTGTTTTGAATGCAATACTGCAGCACGCCGGCGGTGTTGCTCGCCCCGGCCTGACCGACCGACGGCACCCCTGATGCGCCCAGTTTACCGAGGGCGCCCCCGCTTGATCCTTCTTGTCCGGAGCCCACAGCGCCCTTCAACTGGTCCATAAGCTGCGCATGTGCCGAGCGGTCCGGAACCGGCGATACCGCCAGTGCCACGAAGGCCACAATCGCAGATGACAAACCGCGAGATGCGAATACGCTCATGCCGATCATCCTCCTGGTGCGTTAAGTCGCCTGATCAACCCGGTTGATGCTTGCCGCTTACAGATATTACTTGTCAAGAACGAAAACATGCCGCCGCGGCAGCAGCAGCTGCTCGCGGTCGTTTCTGATTGTTCAAAAGACCCAATCCCAAGCCGGCGATCCCAGGCTCCCGTTTCCGCGCTCAGTGTGACATCAGAACCGGCAGCGTCATGTGCCGCAGCAAGTCCCGGGTGACGCCGCCCATGATCATTTCCCGCGTCCGCGAATGCCCATAGCCGCCGACGATCAGCAGATCGGCGGAAATATCGGAGGCATAATCCAGCAGCGCATCAGCGGGCGACAACCCATCCGAGACCACCGTGCGGGAAGCGGAAACGTCAAGGCCGTGACGCGACAGGTGCTGGGCGATGTCCGCGGTCGGCAACGGTTCGGCCTCTCCGGCCGCGTGGGATGTCTCGACCGTCAGCACCATGACCTTCGCCGCGGCGACCAGCACTGGCAGTGCATCGTGCACCGCTCGAGCGGACTCCCGGGTCGGAGTCCAGCCGACCAGAGCATTCGTGCCAATGGTGTCGAACTGGCCGGCGTAGGGGATCAGCAACAACGGCCGGCCGGCGGTCATCAGCATATCCTCGACCAACGTCCGGGCCGTGGGTGGCAGCAGGTTGTCGGGATCGGCCTGACCGACGATGATCAAATCGGCCGCGTGGGCGCGACGCGTGACGGTAGAGATCAGCGGGCCCATCTCCAGCACCCAGTCCCCCTTGATCGCTTCCCGGCGCAGCAGTTCCCGGAAACCCGCCTCAATAAGCGCCGCCTTCGCCCGGGCCTGGCTTTCGACTTGTTTGGCAAATTCCGGCAGCGCCCAAAGGTCGGGGTAGCCGCCCAGCGCAAACGACATGTCCGCCGGCAGCAGCACTTCCAGTGGACACAGGCCGGTCAGATGGGCGTCGTTCCGGCGAGCGAGCTCCAGCGCTACGGCGAGTTTTGTCTTGTCACGCGCCGACCCATCCAGCAGGACCACGAGATCGCGAAGGCCCATCGTACCCTCCAGTGGTTTCTTCGGCCGCTTTCCAAATGTCCGATCGCGGTGAAAGCGCAATTCGCAAAATCATCACGATTCCCGCGTGAATCGGCCACTTCAAACAACGTGCGCCTGTCTCGCGCTTCTCTGCCGCGCGGTGCTAGACCCGTTATCATAAGCAGGCATTGATTCAGGTCAACGGCGTGTCTGACGGTAACCATTCGGCAAAACGGATAGGCATTTCTGAGGCTGACCTGACGCCGTCCGGCGAAGGCCCGGATCGCACCGCTGGAGCGACACGAACGGATCGGTAACGCATGGTGAAATCACGGACTTGCGATGTCCGGCTCCAGCAGGCTGATACGCGAAATATCGGCCGTGGCGGTCCCCGCCTCGTCGATCGTGACGGCGTTAGCGAACCGCATGCCAAAACGAAGCTGTGCTGCCGTATAATTCTTCACATCCTGAACCAGCGCCGACAGCGTCTGATCGTATCCCTCGATCGTCAGGAAGATCCTGGCGTCCGACGCAGGCAGCGCATCC
>DASYBP010000102.1:0-1519 GCA_036500715.1 Rhodopila sp. | reverse complement strand
GTCAGGCCATCTCTCGGCTTTGCTGCATCCCTCGCGAAGCCGTGCATTTCATTACTCGGGCCGTCCAGTCTCTGGACGGCCCTTTTTCTTAGGCTACCGGTAACGCACTGCTTTTTCCCACCCCAATCGTCGTGTAGAGATTTGATCCGAAGCGGATAACATCCGCGCGCGTACGATCAAGGGGAAGACCGATAATGGCGAGCGAAGCGATCCGGCTGGACGACACGATCACGTTCGACGATACCACCGACATCATCGTCGTCGGTCTCGGCGCGGCGGGCGCCTCGGCGGCGCTGGAAGGCCGCGCGGCCGGGGCCGACGTCATCGTGCTGGAGCGTGCATCGGCCGGCGGGGGGTCCAGCGCCCTTTGCGGCGGCTTCATCTATCTGGGCGGCGGCACGCGGGTGCAGAAGATGAACGGCTTCGACGATACGGTCGAGGATATGTTCAACTATCTGATGGCGATGACGCCGAACCCGGACGAGGAAAAGATCCGGCTTTATTGCGAGAAAAGCCTGGAGCATTTCGATTGGCTGGAAGCCCAGGGGCTGGTCTTCAACAACGGCTTCTATGCCGAAAAGCACTTCGAACATCCGACCGAGGACGGGCTGGCCTGGACCGGCAACGAAAAGGTCTGGCCGTTCAGCGAGCAGGCGCGCCCCTTCCCCCGTGGTCACAAAATCACCATTCCCGGCGGCCAGCAGGAGCTGGGGATGGGCGGCAAGAAGCTGATGGACACGCTGATCAAGCGGGTCGAGGAATCGGGCGCCCGCATCGTCGTCGATGCCAATGTGAAGAACCTGATTGCCGACGGCAGCGGCCGTATCATCGGCGTGAAGTACAAGACGTTCGAGGGCGACCGCTATGTCCGCGCACGCAAGGGTGTGCTGATCTCAACCGGTGGCTTCGGCATGAACAAGGACATGGCCATGCAATACTCACCGCTGCTGGCGGATGAGCGCGTGGCGATCGTCGGCAGCACCTATGCCGACGGCAGCGGCATCGAACTGGGCCTCGGCGCGGGCGGCGTCACCCAAGATATCGGCTATCTGATTACTTCGCCGTTCTATCCGCCGGTCAGCCTGCTGAAATGCGTGCTGGTCAACAAGGACGGCAAGCGCTTCGTGGCCGAGGACAGCTATCACGGCCGCACCATCGGGGCCTGCCTGCTGCAGCCCGACTACAAGGCCTATATGATCACTGACAGCACCACCTTCGACCGGCCGATATTCGGCGGCCAGCAGCTGATCGACGCCTGGGACAATTTCGCCGACATGGAGCGCGATCTCGGCATGCCGGAAGGCGTGCTGCAGAAGACGATCGCCGACTACAACAAACATGCCGAGCATCACGAGGACCCGGAGTTCCACAAATACCACGACTGGATTCAGCCGCTGGTCGAACCGCCTTTCGCCGCGCTGGACTGCTCGCTGGGCGCGTCGTTCTATAGCGGCTTCTCGCTGGGCGGCCTCGCCACCAACGCCAAGGCCCAGGTGCTGGACGCCGCCGGCCGGGTGAT
>DASYBP010000101.1:0-2517 GCA_036500715.1 Rhodopila sp. | reverse complement strand
GCCTCATTCTTTTGTACGCTACCAACGGGGGTCTTTCGCGGCCAGGCTATTCAATGGCGGCCCTGGGGGTGCATGAAGCAACGAGCGTTGCCGCCCTTCAATTAGCGTCAGAGCAGAGCGTCATTGCCTGTCGCCGGCTGATCCCGGTGCTATCGACGACGGAGGAACGGCGTTGACCCGATGCACACCCATGCCTACGTCGGAGTACTGTTGGCTACGTGAATCACGCCCCGCCAGGCGTGGCACATGCGCCTTGCCGCGCCGGCACGATTGATACGGAAAAGAAACCGCCAGGCGGCAGGTAGGCGCTACTGCAGCCCTTACCGCGACCGGGGCAGGCTGGCGAGGTATGCGGCGACCGCGTGGCGTTCGTCCGGGCTCAGAGCCGTCGCGACCTGACGCATCATCGCATTGTGCCCGTTAGGACCGGCATAATGCCGCAATCTCGCGACAATATTCGTCGCCGGCAGCCCGGCGAGCGCCGGTGCTCCGACGCTGGTGTTGCCTTGGAAATTCTGCCCATGGCAGGTCGTGCAGGCCATGGCACCATTGCCGTTGCCGCTATGGGCGATAACCTGGCCGTCCGGCCCGGCTGCCATCACGAGCAGGCCGAATACAGGCACGAGCAAGCGGAACTTCGAGTGCATAGGTGAGCCTTCAACCGGTGGCGTTCGTCGGACAAATAAGGGGTCCGGTGGAATTTCAAGACGGGAGATTGTGTAAACGCCCGAAAAAGCTTCGCTCGCATCGGCGCCGTCTGCGCAGGTTACACATACCTGATGTGCCGGCCCGCTCTATTATTCGCCAAACGCCGAGCACCTACATCAAAGCCAAGAGCCGGCAAGCCGTCGTCGGTAGGTCGGCGCCCAGGAACACCATGCCGCTTCCGCGGCGGCCCTCAAAGTTAATGTGCCTTGGTGGAGAGAAGTGATCATGACAAATGAGACTCTCGCGATTGGACGCCGGAATGTGATGGGGGCGGCGTTTGCTGTCCTCGTTACCGGCGCCTCGATGCGTCCCGTGGCCGCCGCCGCCGCGGAGGCAGCTTCGCCGGCCGCACCTATTGCGGAATTGGATAGCGCGCTGGTCGCGACGATGAAGGCGGGCGCGCAGACGGCGTTTGCGGCGCGCTATCAGACCCTGCAGCCGGTCATCGCGCGGATCTTCAACCTCGACGCCATCCTGGCGACATCGGTCGGGCTGTCCTGGGCGACATTGCCGGCGGCGGAGCAGGCACAACTGTTGGCGGCTTTCCAGCGCTATACAGTTTCCAGCTACGTGAACAACTTCAACAGCTATGGCGGCCAGAGTTTCGAGATCCTCCCCGCGCAGCGCGCTGTCGGCAATGGGGTTGTTGTGGTGGGGACGCAGTTGCTGCGGCCTGATAAGTCGCCGGTCAGACTCGATTATGTCGTGCGTCAGGGGCCCGTCGGATGGCAGGTGGTTGACGTGCTGGCGGATGGAACGATCAGCCGCGTCGCGGTGCAGCGTTCCGACTTTCGCGATCTGCTGATGGCGGGCGGGGTGTCCGCGTTGGTAGCTGGTTTGAACCGAAAAGTGGCGGCTCTCTCCGGCGGCGTGCTGGCCTGAGCGTATCGGAATGGGCGTGCGCCGGACGTGGCGGAGAGAATCCGTGCGTCAACGTTGGCGGACGTCGCACGGCGGTCTTACCTGACGCCAATGCCGATCGCCTGGCGCGGTCGCGAGAACTTCCACCTGACCCACATCGCCAGGCCGGCGACCCGGCGGTAGGGCTCTCTCAGCGGCCACTCTGGTGAGCAGGCCCCTGTCCGATTGGCTGGGCCGCGTCGCCGAACAAGCCGTAGGCTCGTCCGTTGTCTCCATGCCGATTCATCGCAACGACCGATCGATCCAAGCGAGGGATTGTATTGGTCGGACTTTGGAGGCGATGCCACTTCTCCCTACGCAAGTAAGGAGCCAACAATGATATCTGTTACCGGACGACGGCATGCCCTGCAAAGCCTGGGCATTGGCCTGACAGTCGGCGTGGCGACGATGGCGAACCAATCGTCCGTCGCGCACGCCGCCGAAGCAGCGTCGCTGCTACCTGAAGGCGCACGCAGTCTGCGTGAGTTGACAACGCGACTGTCAGCCGCCCCGCGCCGCCGCCGCTTCAAGACCGTCCCGATGATCCTGACAGACGTGGATCAATGGGATCATGAGGCGCTGTCCGAGGTACTGGCCTACCAGCCGCCGACCAAACAGGCCTGGGACATGACCGACATGGCCGGTCCGTGGCTCAACCTCATGCGCAACGCACTGAACGCGCAAATCTGGTCGTTCCGCCACCCGGATTTTCTGGTCGTTGCGGAATGCCACGGTACGGCGCAACTCGCACTGTATGACCCGGCGATGTGGGACAAGTATCAGCTCGGTCAACTGACCGGCGGCAAGTTCAAGAGCAACGCATTGCTGCTGCCACAGCCGGCTGAATCGGTCGACCCGCGCGATTTCGAAAATCCCGCCGGCCCGCTCTCCCCCGCCGATAACGCGATC
>DASYBP010000100.1:0-3380 GCA_036500715.1 Rhodopila sp. | reverse complement strand
CTCGAAATCGTCGCGCCAGCAGTACAGCAGCTTGCGCTCGAGCCCGAGTTTCTCGGCCAACCCGACGATGCTCGCGGTTTACTTCATGCGGGCCAGCACCGAGAGCTTGAACTCTCGCGTGAAGCTACGCCGCGTCTTCTTATCCGACTGCTTCTCTGACACACTTGGAGTGACCCCCTAAACTGAGACACGGAAAAGAGGCACACTGTTCTGGAAGGAGAACAGGGGTGTCGGCCGGCAGAAAAAGGGACAGAAGAAGACGCGCTGGACGCGGGAATTCAAGCTGCGGGCGATGTCGTTGATGGATGCGGCGGAGGACGTGACCGCACTGGCGGCAGAGCTGGGGGTTAACCGGGAACGCTTATATAGATGCGCCGGAAGTATCTTGCGTACGGGCCTGACGCTCTGCAGCAGATTGGTCGCCCGTTGTTCGCGTCTGCCGCACGGGACGTGCCGGTGTCGTCGCCCCCGGAAGATGCGTCGGCTGCCGCTCAGCGCCGAATTGCCGAGCTGGAGCGGAAAGTTGGCCAGCAGCAACTGGATCTGGATTTTTTTCGCGCAGCCTTGCGGCATGTCAGGGCGCAACGCCGGACGAACGGCGGACCTGGCGAGACGGGATCTACGCAGTGATCCACGCGCAGATCGAGCAGCAAGGCTTCGAGATCGAACGGATGGGCGCGCTGGCTGGGGTCAGCCGGGCCGGATACTACCGGTATTGGCAAGCCTCGGCCCCGCGGCAGGAAGAAACCGCGGCGCGCGATGAAATCCAACGCCTGTCACTGGCCAACCGGCATAACGGATACCGTGTCATCACGGTAATGTTGCAGCGTGCCGGCTGGGCAGTGAACCACAAGCGAGTGCAGCGGCTGCGGCGGGAGGACAACCTGCTGTGCGTGACGGGGAAAACGTTCCGTCCGGCAACGACGGACAGCGATCATCGCTTTACGGTCTATGCCAACCTGGCACGTCGGATGGTTCCGACGGCAGTCAATCAGCTTTGGGTGGCTGACATTACTTATGTACGTCTGGCGGAGGAGTTTGTTTATCTGGCGGTAGTGCTGGATGCATTCAGCCGCAAGGTGATTGGCTGGAGCATGGCGGCACATTTGCAAGCGAGCCTGGCGCTGGAAGCTTTGGCGATGGCGTTGCGAACGCGGGAGGTGACGCCTGGTCTGGTGCACCACTCGGACCGCGGCGTGCAGTATGCGTGTGGGGATTATGCGCGGCGACTCAAGCAGGCTGGCATTGAGCCGAGCATGAGCCGGCCGGGATGTCCTTGGGACAATGCGTTGGCCGAGAGTTTCATGCGCACGCTGAAGCGAGAGGAGGTAGATGGCCGGACGTATCGCGACCTGGCCGAGACGAAGGCTTCGATCGGGTCGTTCCTGGAGGAGGTGTATAACCGTCAGCGGTTGCATTCGGCGTTGGCGTATCTATCGCCGGAGGGATATGAGACGAGTCAGCTGCTGCTGCGCTCGCCGCATGCGGCGAGCGCAGCAGCAGCAGTTTGATCGATGTGTGACTCATTTCTGTGTCTCACACCAGGGGTGCAGTCCAACCCTCTCGCGCTTGAACAGCGTGCCTAATTCCCGTGTCTCACTCCAGGGGTTCACCCCACCTAGAGGCGTGAGGCCATGTGCGTCTCAACGAAATCTCGGTGCGAAGCAATCTGCGCACTACGATCCTGGTCACCCACTGCGAGCCGCTGCCAGCCGCTGCCGCAACATTGCCAAGACAATCTCCATAACTGCGCGCCATTCGTCGGGTTGGCTCTGCCTGAACAGCCGGATCGTCGGATACCAGGGCGAATCGGAGCGGGCGGTGTGCCAAAGGCAATAGGCTTTCCGTGCAATCACGACCCAGGCCGGCAACCCTAAAGCGCACGCAAGATGCGCCGACACCCAGGGTCATTCGGTTCTCCGGCCGAAGATGACATTGATGGCCTGTTGGCGGTGTTCTGCGAAGTGCTCGATGCCTTCGACCGGCTTGAAGCCGAGGCGGCGGAGCATTGTCAGCGCGGTGTTGCGTAGCGCGGCGAGCACCTGGGGTGCATGGCCTGCGTTGCTACGCGTCTGATCCTCTCGGTAAGTGACGTCGCGTACGTAGTGCAGGCGGTTCTCGATGCCCCAATGATCGCGCGATAAGCCGAGCAAGCCTTCGGCGCCCGCCTTGTCGGCGCTAATGCTGGTGATGGCATAGACCGTCTCGGTGGTTTCCTTGCCGCGCACGATGCGCTGGCGCGTCAGGCGGCAGAGCTGGGCCAAGCCGCACCAGGCCGGCGCCAAGTGCTCGATTATGCTGGCGGTGGCCTCCAGCCGGCGGGTTTCGATCCGGCCGTGGCCTTTCTCGATCGTTGCAGCCTGCGTGAGATCAGGCGGTGGCGACCATTCCGCTGAGGGGGGAATCCGGCCCGAAGGCCAAGGCAATGTCAGCTTTCAGCGCCGGCTGATTGTCTTTGACGGTGAAGAAATAGTCGCCGCCCCCTTCCACGATCACGCGGCAGATCTCCCGCTGGGTGAACATCGCATCGCCGGTGATGATCATCCCCTCCAGCGGCAACACCTTCAACAGTTCCAAGGCTGCGGTGATCTCGTTGGCCTCCGGTGCCACCTGCAACTGGCCGATAACGCCCTGCCGCCTCGCGCTGAACGCCGCCAGCAGATGCACGCCTGGGGCCGTTCCCTTGGCACTACCACGCAGCCGCTTGCCGTCGATCGCCACGTGACCGGCCGGTTGCCCGCCACGCACCCAGTGGCCAAGGACGTGCTCCAGTGCACCGACATCCAGCCCCTGGAACAGTTCGCACCATACCGACGGCGCGGGAACCCGGTTGCGCCTGATCCCGATGGCGTTGAGCGCCTCTCGGCTCAGCCGCTGCCCCCAGCGCACAATGCCCAACTGATCCCGCCGGCCGGACAGGAAAGCGGCAACCGCAATCAGCAGGAGGCTGGCCAATGGATAGCGCTTCCCGGCATCCCGCCGATGGTCTGGCACCAGTGCCAACGCCTGCCACAAGCTGCCTGCCTCACCCGACTTTGACGACATCTGCGAACCCCTCAGGCCGATTCGCGCAACAGCTTGAATCGCCCAGTGCCCGTTCCGCTACAGCCGATTTGTCAAGCGGGTACAGAACCGAATCGCCCTGGGCGATCGCTGGCGGTCTATACCGGCGAGGGAATTCACGCCATTTCTCGCATTGCGCGACGTTGAATTCCATCTGCTGCAGACCGATGTCGGCGCCGGCGACCGGGACTGCTTCGCAGCATTGCCCAACGTTTGGATGCATGCGGCTGCTCTGACGGATCTGGCGGAGACCGCCGCGCTCGCAATGAACATGGATCTCATAGTCACCGTTTGTACGGTGTCGGCGCATCTTGAGG
>DASYBP010000099.1:0-3791 GCA_036500715.1 Rhodopila sp. | reverse complement strand
GGCTGATGAATTAATGCAGGTTTTCGCTTAGCCCGCCGATGGTGGTGGTTTGATCACCGACCCCTTGAGTTCGGCGCCGAATTCCATGTCTTCGTACTTCTGCTGCTTGCGCTTGCGCCAGCCACTGCCCGGCGAAACCGGTGGCGGCATGAGCGGCGGCAGCATGGGCATCCCGGATCCGCCCGCCGGGAGCGGCGACGCCGCTGACGCAAGTTGCACCGGCGCCTGGGAAGTCGCCAACAGGCCCGCAGCGCCTGGCGGCGCCATCAGCGTGCCCATCGGAACCCCACGACCCAGCGCCGCCGAGGTATTAATCTCACCGAGTCCGGCGGCGCCCAGCGCGCCAACACCTCCCGAACCCTGGCCCAGCGCCCCCAAAGCTCCGGCGGCACCGCCACCAAGATTTGCTGCCCCCCCGCCCAGCGCCCCCTCACCCTCGGACACGCCCTGGCTGATCTGGCTGTTCACGCCCTGCAATGCCTGGGCAGATTGGTTCTGCGCCAAGTAGCTGAGCATGTTGATGGGAAATCCGGAGGAGACGAACTGGTTGACGTAGGTATTCGCTAATCCGACAAAACCGACGCTGGGGTCGCCGGCGGTGGGTAAAGCCGCGGCGGGGGTGGCCGCCGAGACGGTGGGCGACGACGAACTGGTCGCGGCGGGTGTCGCACTGGCTTGCGTCTTGAGGGCGGTCGGGTTGGTAGCCGACGTCGGTGACGTCATCTGCGGCAGCGTGGAGGCCTGCGCCGAGGCCGCCTGATAGCGACTCATCGCCGCCGAGTTGTTCGCCCACATGCTCTGGTATTCAGACTCGGTTTCCGCGATGGCCGGTAGGTTCCCGCCGAATCCATTGGTGGCCAACAACTGCGCCAGCTGCGTCCTGTTGGCCGCGACGACGGCCGTCGGAACCACTGCGGCCTGGACGGAGTTGAACGCCGCCGCGGCGGATTGCGCCGAGGCGGCGATCTGCTGCGCCTGCTGCGCGGTGGAGCGAAGCCAGGTCACGTAAGGTTCGACGGCCGCGACCATCGCCGAAGACGACGGACCGTGCCAGGTTCCGGACAGCGACGACAACGCCGCGCCATAGCTTTCAGCGGAGTCCTCAAGAGTGGTGCCGACCTGCTGCCACGCCCCGGACGCCGCGATCAAGGATTCCGCACCGGGCCCGGAGTGGATCAGCGCCGAGGTGATCTCGGGCGGCAATAGCGTGAACTCCATCGCACCGAACATCGACTACCGCCGGAAAACTCTCGGAACATTGGGTTGACCAGGGTGAAAAGAGCCCTCAAACATTGCACATCGACGCCGACGGTCCGCCGAACAATTCGGAATGCCCTCGGGCAACACTAACCTCATATCACCGACCTCCGTTCACGAGATGTCATTGACCGCGGCCAACAACCGTGGCTTGAATTCGGCGGGGACGGGAACGTATCCGTTCCTGGCCAAGTCGTTCTGGCCTGGACCGATCGCGCTTTCCAGGAAGGCCTTCACGGCCGTGGCGACCTGGGGGTCGGGATACTTCGAGCACACAATCTCGTAGGTTGCCAACACGATTGGATAGGCGCCGGGCTGGTTCGGCCGGTAGAACGAGATCGTGTCGAGGGCCAGGTCGTCGCCCTTCTTGACGTACCAGGCGGAGCTAATCGTCTTGCCCACCGACTCTGCGCTGATGCCCACCGGGTCCGGACCGGCCGACGTGAAGACCTTGGCCGTGTCCAGGTGCTGCGCTTGGGCGAACGACCATTCGATGTAGGTGATCGAGCCTTCGGTGCTTTTGACGGCCGCGGCAGCGCCGTCGTTGCCGACAGCGCCCACGCCGACACCACCGTTGAACGTCCTGCCGGCCGGAAAACCCCAGGTGCCTCGGGAAGCGGTATCGAGATATTTCTGGAAGTTGTCCGTTGTCCCGGATTCGTCGCTGCGGAACACCACCTGGATCGGCTCAGCCGGCAATGCGACACCCAAGTTCAGCAGCTGAATCGCGCCGTCGTTCCACATGTTGATTTGACCGTTGAAGATCTGGGCCGCGGTCAGGCCGTCGAGGTTCAACGAAGTCAGACCGTTGACGTGGAAGGCGATGGCGATGGGGCCAACCACCACCGGAAGGCTCTTCACCGGCGAGCCGCCGCACCGCTGCTTTCCCCTGTCGTACTCCTGATTGGTCAGCGTGGAATCGGACCCCCCGAAGTCGGTTTGGTTATCCAGAAAGTCTTTGATCCCGGCGGCGGAGTTATTGGCCGTGTAAGCCAGGGACTGCCCCGGGCAGGCTTGTGCGAAAGCCTTGACGAACAGTGTCATGGCGTTCTTCTGGGCCGTGGAACCGCTGGCCTTCAGAGCCGGTTTTCCGCCGCAGGTCACCTTGACCGGGGTTGTGGTCGGCGTCGTGCTTCCCCCGCCCGCGTTGTTGTGACCGCCACAGGCCGACGAGATCAGCGCCCCAATAGCCAGAATGCTCAAAGCGGCGCTAAATCGATTGATTTTCAATCCAATTCCCTTATACAGATCCCTTATACAGACGAGGTGATCGCCGCCGGCACTGCCATAGCCCGCCGTACTGCTTTCTTTAGCGCAGGCATGAAGCATGCTAACAAGATTCGCGCTGCGGCAATCGTGCCCGGCGATCGCTGAGCATCGCTGCGCTTGCGATTTCAGCCAGAGTTTCCGACTTGTTTACCGTCCGGACAGGCTGTGCGACATCGGCGGCCGCGCCGAGAAAAGAATTGCCCGATCCAGCCTTGCCGGCGTCGCCAAAAGCGCGCGCCGACAACCGGCCGACTTCGCCGCGGCCGGTCCCCTAGAAGGTGAACAGCGATGCAGCCGCCTCGCTGGCCGCGCTGGACGTCACTGGTGTCGGTGATCGAACCTCGAGTAATTCTTTGACACGTGTCGAGTAAGCAGCGCCTCAGCGAGCAGGAACGTCTCGGGCCACGTACCGTGGAATAGAAATTGCCGATTGCCGGTTGGTCATTGCTGACTGGCTTGTGACCCCGATCACCACGACTGCTGGGCTTTCGCGCTAGTCACCATCAATAGCGACGACGCTGCCAACACCGACGAACGATTCCGCCGGATTACTGAAGGACATCAGCGTGCTAACACTGCAGAACCAAGTCAGCCTCAGCAATCTGACGACCATCCGCGCCCTCAACGCCGGGGCCCTCAAGGCGCGCGCTTGGAACACGCTGCGTGCTGCCGTGCAGGGCGTGACGTCCACCCGGGCTGCCGCGCCAGTCGGGACCGTTGCGGCCATCTCGGCTGAACCGCCGATCCGCGATGGTCTTGCGGGTCAGGCGCTGCCGCGCATGCTTCGCGGCAGCGAGCGCTGCTAGGGCGAAGGATCCAGCCGTCGCGAGCTGACGAACCGACGCTGAGATCCGGTCAGCGGATCCTCGAATTCCATACGCTGCGCCAGCAGTTTTAGCGGCGTGGAAAAGTCATCGGCAGGTACGTCAATCACGTTGGGGTACAACGGGTCTCCGTAGATCGGCAGCCGAAGCGAAGCCATATGCACGCGCAGCTGGTGGGTGCGCCCGGTGCGCGGCGTCAGCCGATACAGGCCATCCGGCGAGATCAACTCGACCAGCGTCTCGGCATTGGTCTCGCCGGATTCTTCGACGGCCTGTAAGTTGCCGCGGCGCTTGACGATCCGACTGCGCACCACCCGCGGCAACGCCACGGTCGGGTCGACGGCAGCCCTCGCCAGATACGTCTTGTGGACCGCGCCACGGGCGAACAGCGTCTGGTACGCACCACGAAGCTCGCGGCGAGTCGTGAACAGCAGCACCCCG
>DASYBP010000098.1:0-15727 GCA_036500715.1 Rhodopila sp. | reverse complement strand
CCACGAACACCTGCTGGCCCGTGGCCCCTTGCTGCAGCGCGCTCAAGGGCACGCTAATCGCCGAAGGCTGCACGCCGGTGATCAGCCTGACCTGCACGAACTCCCCAGGCCATAGTTTTCTGTTCTCGTTAGGGAATGTCGCCTTCAGCTCGACGGTGCCCGAGGCCTGGCTGATCTCGTTGTTGACCAGCAGCAGGGAACCCTCGCCCAGTTCGTCCTGCCCGGATTGCGAATACGCGATCGTGTGCAGCGAACCCTTCTGCATCGCGGCCTGGACCTGTGGCAGGTCGTCCTGCGGCAACGTGAACTCTACGGAGATCGGCTGGATCTGCGTGACCGTCACGATCGGCGTCGCATCGCTCGGCTGCACGATGTTGCCGATATCGACACGACGGATGCCGGTCACGCCGTTGACCGGCGAGGTGATGGTCGTATAGCTCAGTTGCGTCTGGGCGTTGGCGATCGCGGCCTGGTCGCTGGCGATTGCGGCCCGTTGTTGGGCGACCGAGGCTGCCTGATCTCCCACCTGCTGCTGGGTCGCATAGCCCTGCTTCGCCAACGGGACAAAGCGGTTGAGATTGGCCTGCGCGTTGGCCAGATGGGCTTGGTCGCGCACCAGGTTCGCCTGCGCCTGTTGCAGCGCGGCTTGGAAGGGCCGCGGGTCAAGTTGCGCGATCAGGCTGCCTGGCTGCACCGCCTGGCCTTCAACGAACCCGATCTTCTGGATCGTGCCGGTGACCTGCGCATGCATGTTCACTGTGTTGTACGCGACAACGGATCCAAGCCCCATTTTGACCAAGGGCATGTCGGAGACGGTGACCTTCATGGTCACAACGGGGATCGCCGGCGCAGCGGCGGCTTGGGCAGGGGGCGGCGAAATCCGGCCAACCCACCAGGCCGCAAGCCCGCCGGAGCAAACGACACAGGCGCAAGTCAATAGTGCTACACTACGGCGTTTCATCGGATCAGGCTCCTCCGCGACAGACCCGCCGAATTCGGCGATGGTGGATTGCCGCGTCCCTTGGATGCAGGATGCACAGGGGAGATTGGGTGAACCGTTGCAAGGCGGCCAATGAGGATCGTTCACCAGGTCATGCACAGCCTGCATTGGCCGCCTGTGGATCGGCACAGCGATTATCGGCGGAGAACAGCATGAACTGGCGAATGCTCGACCTTAATCTGCTTGTTGTCTTCGATGCGGTTGTGCGGGAGCGCAATGCCACGCGCGCCGCGGCCCAGCTCAACATGACCCAGCCGGCTCTTAGCCACGCGCTGAACCGGTTGCGCGGCGCCCTGCACGACGATCTGTTCCTAAGGACGCCGGACGGCATGGAACCGACACCCTATGCCGAACGGCTGGTCGGTCCGGTTCGCGCGGCGCTGGAGAATTTGGGCACGGCGCTTGACGGCGCTGCTCCATTCGATCCGGAAACAGCCGATCGCAGTTTTAATGTCGCAATGGACAACCGAGCCGTCGTCGTTCTGGCTGCTTCCGTGGCGGCCGCATTCGGGCAGCAGGCGCCACGCGTTCAGGTCACCATACGTCCAGCCGGCACCCTGAATCTGCCGGAGCTGCTGGACCGTGGCGAGTTGGATTTGGCTGTCGGCGGATTTGCGGCGCCAGCAGAACGGTTCGCAGATCTGCGATTGTTCGAAGATGATTTTGTTGCCGTCGTGCGACGTGGGCATCCGGCAGCCATCGACGGAACGATCCGGCTGCATGCCTTGGGGGACTGCCCGCACCTGATCCTTTCCTCGACCGGCGAGGAGACCGACTTCGTGGATGCCCAGTTGGCGGTCCAAAACCTGATCCGGCGGGTCACGGTCCGTGTCCCGCTGCTCGCGGCGGCCGCAACGCTGGCCCAATCTGAGATGATCGCAATTCTGTCGAGCAGCACAGCCCACGCGTTTGCAGGTTCGGCGCCTCTGGACGTGCTGAGCTTACCGTTTCCGTCACCCCGCCAGATGACGGCGATGCTTTGGCATCGCCGAATGGATAATGTACCCGCCCATCAGTGGCTGCGCGGTCTGATTACGCGCCTGGCTCGGACTGTCACGCGCCGCTGAGCCAAGTTTCGGTGCCGGACAGGAATGAAACTGTTGTGCCTGGCGGACCGTGCCCACGATTGTTCGAGAGGACAACCCGCACCCGTCCACCGTCGCCGCGATCAGGAAAGGTTGGCGCCACCTGCGGAAGTATCGCCCTGGCCGAGCGCCGCCTGGGACAGCCGGACCTCGACATCCTCATCGACCACGCGCACTTCAAACAGGGGGATATCAGCCGTCGCGAGGGGCGTTAGCGCCTTGCCTGTGGTGATGTCCCATTGGCCGGCGTGCCATGGGCATTCGACGACACAGCCATCGAGCCAGCCTTCGCCAATCGGTCCCCCGGCGTGCGGGCAGATGTTGCCGAATGCATGGAAATTTCCTTCGCTGTTCGCAACAACCGCCAGGTTGTTGAAGACGATCTTCATTTCGCCTTCAGGAATTTCCGACACTTTGGCTACTTTGATAAAGTCGGCCGACACACTCGTGGTCCCCGGCTTTGCGTCTCCGCGCTGCTGTGCGTTGCCGATCCACTCTTCGACGTCCTCGTTGAAGTATTTGGCGAGGCGTTTGATCAGACTCTGGTTCGGTAGGGCGGAGCCGGTTGCGATAGCGCTCAACCGCGAACGCTCGACACCGAGTTGGCGCGCGAGCGTATCATTGGTCAGGGCTCGCTCCTGCATCAGTTTCGTCAATTTATCGGCGAGCCAGTTCATTTCTTATCTCACTGGGTTGTGCCGTCAAACAATAAAGCTGACCTTGCCGTGCGGCCGCAGCGCTTCGAGGTCGAGGACGACCCGGCGTTCAAGGATCTTGAAGGTCCCGTCCTGCGGAAGCAGCTTGTAGTGATACGTTCCGATATATGGATCGATGTTCTGAAAGCGCATGCGATAGACGACGAAGTTCGCTTTCACCAGCAGCACATCGCCCTCCGTCCCAGCGATGCGCACATTGTTCACCATATGACGGGTGCGGGATTTCGGATTTTCAGCCCATGCGGCCCCGCTGAGGAGTTGGCTCACCCGCGAGCGCAGCTTTGCCATGTTGTCGGCAATGAGAAAGAGCGCCGTGTTGGGATCGCTGTGCGGAGCGTCGGTCGATGGGATTAAATAGCTGCCTCGCTCCTGATCGAACAGCGCGATCCACTCGTTCAACTGCCAATTGTCCAGCAGCTCAGCCTCAGCGTAAAGAAAATCTTCAATCTGCTCCCGTGTCACGTTTGCTATGGCGGTCGTCAAGGCGAATTCCTCCCCGAATCGGATGTGCCAGCCGATGATTTCCCCCGAAACCACCTGATCTTGGCCGCAGGGCAATCGATCAGGTCTAGTGTCCCGATTCGGAAGTTCGCTGTGACGGGATCAGCCGCCTTACGGACTTCCGAAGCGATCAGGACACCAGAAAGGTATTGTTTGCTAGTGTGGTTTATGGTTCCGAAGTCCCCGCCGGTGCGGGCTTCCAGTATGGCCGAGTTCGGAACCACGCTAGTCGCCGGTATAGTCGGCATGCCTGCCGGTGTTCATCCGTGCATTCCACTCGCGCCAGAACACGCGCATCTGCAGTTCGCTCGGCCCGCCGGCCGTGTTGCCCTTCATGCCGCGGGAAATGTCCGACCATTCCACTTCCTTGTAGGTGGCGAAGCCCATCTGGCAACCCTCGAGGCCTTCGACATCGTCAGGCGTGGCGAAGCCGCCGGGACCCTGGAATGCCAGGTACCAGTCGAGGCGGGCCCTGCGCAGGGCCGGGGAGTCTTCCTTCGGCAGGCAGGCCCAGCCATTGATCTCCATATAGTCGGGGCTGGAGGGATAGAAAGTGCGGAAGACGCGCCAGCCATCAATGATCATGAGGTTTGGAAAGATCAGATAATTGCCGGCTCCGCCTTCGACCATCCTGGCCTTCTCCGGACCATGACGCCTGACCAGCCCCTGCCGAAATCGCTCGAGGTCGGCTTTGGCATGTTTTGTCAGATAGCCGTCGCTAATAGCCGGCTGGCCTTCTGAAGACGGGTAATTGGTCGTTACGTGGCCGTTGCCAAGCGGCATGGTGCCGCGTCGCATGGCGGAGGCAGCGCCGCCGTTCCGCCGCGGCGGAAGCGGCGGGGGTCGGTAGCCGACGCCGAGGCCTTCCGATGGCATCCATTGGGAAAAGAAACGCTCGTGCGTGTAGGCGGCGTGGTAGCCATCCATGCTGTTCTCGACAAGGAGTTTCCAGTTCGCCCGCATCGAGTATTTGAACTGCCCTTCGACGAACTCCATTTCGCCCAGGTCCAGCGTATTGTCGAGGACCGCCAGGGCATCGCCCATGTAGCTTTCGAGGCTCTCGATCTCCGGATCGAAACTGATGAAGACGCAGCCGCGGTAGTTGTGCATCCTTGGAGTCGGCTCCAGCCCCAGGGCATCACGATCGAACGCTTCGCTGTATGCTTCCTCGCTGGGCAAGCCCCTGAGTTCGCCAAGGGTGTTATAGATCCAGCCGTGGTAGAAACAGCGAAAGACCTCGGCGCCCTTACCTTTGCTTTCGCGGCAGACGAGGTTGCCGCGATGACGGCAGGTATTCAGCAGGGCACGGATTTTGCCATCCTCGCCATGCACCAGGATCAGCGGCCTGCCCGCCACCGTCCGCGTTACGAAATCGCCGGGGTCGGGGAATTCCGAAATATGGCCTGCGAACAGCCAACAGTGGTCGAAGATCCGCGTCCGTTCCATTTCAAAGATGTCTTTGTCGACGAAAACGCTGCGGTGGACGCGGAAAATACCGTCTTCCCGGTCGTCGATGATCAGGCCGCCAGCGTTGCTGCCGTCTCGCATCAGTTCCTCCTGCTCTCCCGCGCCTAGCTGCCGGTTGGCTTGAGGCACAGGCTAGCCCAATGCCGGCTGGCGCAATAGACCCGGACCCAACCCGGCCGTCACTCGTGAACCAGCACCCAGTCGTTGATGAAGCTGGCCAGGCCGTTGGCATGAAAATCGCGGCGGAGCGCGGCTTCGTCGTAGTCCTCGCGCACCCAATCGAGAAACGGCTTTCGGCCTTCGCCTTCCCGTTGGTAATGCAAAAAGAACGCGTCCAGAATACCAGTCTTGGCCTGCCTGATGTGCCCGAACCGCCAGGACAACTGTCGGAGTGCGTCTGCGGACTTCCCGCCTTCAAACAATACCATCAAGCCGGCGGCCAGGCCCGCCCGGTCGGCGCCCGACTTACAGTGCATGATCGCGGGCGTCTGCATCGATCGGTAAATTTGGTACAGCCGCATGATTCGCTCGCGCTGCGGCGCTCCGCGGCTTTCGAACGCCATGTCGTGAAATACCAGACCCAGCTCCGCCGCAGCTTCTCGTGACAATGCATCCGAACCGCTTTGCGTTCGGCCGCGCAGATTGATCAACGTTCGCAGGCTCAGGCGCGCCGTCATCTGACGCAGGCGCGCCGGCGTAGGGTGGTTGCAGCGATAGATTTTGCCAGGAATGACTGAGGCCAGATTCGCCCAGGCCAGGCGGAACACAGCGTGGTCGACGAACAGCGAATCGATCCAGGCTGTCGTGCGGCCCGTGAGCGTACGGAGATCGCCCTTGAAAATGGAATCCATGCGTGCGCCGGCCAGCTCCGGGAAAGCGGCCGATATGCTCATGACCTGGGGAAAGACGCAACGGTGCCATCCCGTCACGGACGCCAGGATCGTGTCCCCCGGCGGTGTGCGAGCAGCGCCGGTCCAGGTTGCTCCACCCATCCGCAGTTCGGCGCAGACTGCAGATGAATGGTCGCCTCAGCAGATTTCTGCATCTCGTTAATCAATTCTTAATTCCGCAGGCACACGGTGCGTTTCTGATTTCGAAGGGCAGCGAATGGCGGACCCAGCCAGAAGTGAAGCGGGACGGATCACGGAGACCGAACTTGAACAGGTCCTGAGCCAGCACAAGGCGTTCTTCGAGCGTTCCCCTGGCGGCCGCCGCGCAAGCCTGAAGTTTCGGGAGGTGTCTGGGTTCAATCTTTCGGGACGCTGCCTGGCCGAGGCAGACCTGAGTGGAATCAAACTGCGCAATGCGGACCTGCGCGGCGCCGACCTGAGCGAGGCCAACCTGTTCGGCGCCGACCTTACCGGCGCCGACCTTACCGGCGCCAAGCTGGTATCCGCCGACTTACGAGGTGCGACGCTGCGCGATGCCAGGCTGGCTGGCGCCAACCTCAGACGTGTTGATCTGCGTGAAGGCATGCTGATGGCCGCCACTGCCGGCCACCTTAAACACAGCCATGCCGATAAAGGCACGGGAATGGTGGGGGCCGCCGCGCGAAAAATCAACCTGCACGGCGCCCGACTGTCGGGCGCGGCACTAAAGTCGGCCGATTTACGGGACGCAGACCTCAGCAACAGCAGCCTTGCCCATGCCAATTTATCGAAGGCCGACCTCACGGGCTGCAATCTTCAGGGTGCTGATCTGACCGGCGCCAATCTGTCGGGGGCAATCCTGGACGGAGCGACGCTCGGCGGAGCGGTTATGACGAAAGCCAGCCTCGGCGGCGCCAGCCTGATGGGCGTCATTCTGGACGACGTCGATCTCAGCAAGACCGATATGGTCAATACGACCGTCCCCCAACCGCTGGAGGGAAATGTTGCGGAGATCATCAAGAGCCACGGACTTTGGATCGCGAGCGGCGGCCAGGCGGGCGCCAGGGCCGATCTCGCCGGCAAGATGCTTACTCGGGCGGACCTACGCGGGGTTGACCTTAGCGCAGCCTCACTGCGAGGCGCCGTGCTGCGGGGAACCAATCTGACCGGTGCATTGCTAACCATGGCCGATCTGTCGCTGGTGGACGGGCGCGAGGCGGTCATGACCGGCGCTGACCTACGTGGTGCTCGATTGGACCGGGCGATCTTCATGGGCGCAAACATGTCGGAAGTGCTTGCCAGTCCGATGCCGATACGCGGCCACTCGGATTGGCCGACGAACCTGACAAACGCACGGCTGACCTCGGCTTGTCTCGCAAAGGCCGAACTCAGCCTGGCACAGCTTAAGCGGGCCGATCTGACCAAGGCGGATCTGCGAGCGGCCAATCTGACAGGCGCGTCGCTGTCGGAGGCTGTGTTGCACGGAGCCGATATGCGCAATGTCAGGTTGGAAGGAGCCGATCTAGCCGGCTGCGTCGGGTTTGTGCCGGTCGACGGCGCGATTGTGTAGCCAACCCGATACTTGCCGTTTCAGGTTCGGCGCAGATCGAGTGTCCGCGGATGCTCGCGCGATCGCTGCATCACGGGTTCCCGCATTGCCGCCGGCGTATGCCCGAACGGGAAAAAGCGGCCGCGCCGCCGCGCCTCGGCCTCGTTGGCGTTGACCGGCAGCGTATCGTAGCTCCGGCCGCCGGGATGAGAAATGTGGTAGGTCATTCCGCCCATGCTTCGCCCGCTCCAGCGGTCGAATACGTCCAAGACCAGTGGAGCGTGGATACCGATTCTCGGATGCAGCGCGCTTGGTGGGTTCCACGCCTTGAAGCGCACCCCGCCAACGTATTCGCCTTCACGATCCGCCCGGGTCAGCGGAATCGCTACCCTGTTGGCCGCCAGGACATACCGCTCGTCTACCCAGCCAGAGACCCGGGCCTGCACCCGTTCCACTGAGCTGTCGACGTACCGCACAGTCCCGCCGATGGCCAGTTCCTCCCCTAGCACATGCCATGGTTCCAGGGCATTGCGCAGCTCGAGCTCGATTCCGGAGAAACCCACCTGCCCGACATACGGGAAGCGGAAGGCGATGTGGGGCGCGAACCAGTCCGGGTCCAACCCGAAGCCAAGGCCCGCCAGTTCCTCCAGCGCGCCGCGGAAATCTTGCTCGACGAAATGGGGCAGCATGAAGTCGTCATGAATCCGCGTGCCCCAGTGGATCAGTGTTCGCTCATACGGCCGCTCCCAGAAAGCGGCGACCGCGGAACGCATCAGCAGCATCTGCGCCGCCGACATGCGGGCATGTGGCGGCATCTCGAACGCGCGACATTCCACCAGTCCGCGTCGGCCCGCGGCACTGTCGGGAGAATACATCTTGTCGATGCAGAATTCGACCCGATGGGTATTCCCGGTCATATCCGCCAGAATATTTCGGAACAGCCGGTCGGTTACCCAGGGCGCGACGGGCTGCCTGGCTTTGATTTGGGAGAAGGCGATTTCCAGCTCCGCGAGACTGTCCTGCCGAGCCTCGTCCACCCGCGGATGCTGGCTGGTCGGCCCGATAAATTGGCCGCTGAACAGGAACGAAAGACTGGGGTGGTTGTGCCAGAACCCGACCACCGACTTCAGCAAGTCCGGCCGTCGCAGAAACGGTGAGTCCTCGGGCGCCGAGGATCCCATCACCACGTGATTGCCGCCGCCGGTCCCGACGTGGCGTCCGTCCAGATTGAACTTCTCCGTTGCCAACCCGACCAGGCGCGCTTCCTCGTACAGTTCCTCGGTCAGCTTGACCTGTTCGTTCCAACTCGACGTGGGATGGGTGTTGACCTCGATCACGCCGGGGTCGGGCGTCACCGAGAAATGCAGAATCCGTTCGTCCTCCGGCGGCAGGTAGCCCTCCAGAATCACCTTGCGGCCGATTTCGTTCGCAGTTTCCTCAACAGCCGCGGTCAGCGCCAGCCAGTCCTCGACCGAGAACAACGGCGGGAAGAACACGTGCAGCAGTCCATCACGGGGTTCGATCGCCAGAGCGGTGCGGACAACGCTGGGGTCGCCCAACTCTGTATTATTCGGGCCGATAACCGGCAATGCCTGCGGCACGGGGCGAAAATCCTCGATGCTGTTGCCGGCGCCGAGTGGCGCGCGGGACTGCAGCGCCTGCCGCGTCGGCAATTTTTCCTTCGGCGCGAAGGGGTCGGGTGCGATGTCGTATTGGGCGTGCTCCGGATCGACCCAGGGCAGCGAATCCAGCGGCAGACGTAGGCCCAGCGGACTGTCACCAGGGATCAGGAACATCTCGCCCGCTCTGAAGAACCATTTGCCGGACTGCCAGCGTCGCGCGCCATCATTGATTACCCGGCACAACGGCAACACGCTGCCGACCGTGCTGGACAGCCCCTGTCCGAAAACCTTTGCCAGCCGGGCCCGTTCCAACGGATCGGACAGCCTGGCATCTTCGGCCAGAACATTGGCCGGCAGTCGGTGTTCCTTCCAAAGATAATAGTGGATGTCCTCATAGGCCGGAATGACCAAAGCCGGATCGACCTGCAGCCGCTCCGCGAGACCGGAAGCGAAGGTCGCCGCTTCGCGAGCCGTCGCGTTGTCGGTGTCTTCGTCCGAAGCCAGCAAGCCGGGATCGTTCCAGAGCTTTTCGCCGTCAGCGCGCCAGTGGCAGTGCAATGCCCAGCGGGGAAGCTGCTCGCCCGGATATTGCTTGCCCATGCTGTGATTGATCACTGCACCCTGTGTCCACCGGTCCATCAGCCGGCGCATCAGGCGCCCCGCGTAGGCGCGTTTGGTGGGTCCTAGCGCGTCCGTGTTCCATTCCGGCGCATCCATGTCGTTGGCGGCAATGAAGGTGGGTTCGCCCCCCATGGTCAGCCGCACATCGCTGCGCCGCAACGCCACATCGACATCGCGCCCGCGTGCCAGAATCGCCTGCCATTGCGCCTCCGTATAAGGCATTGTCGTGCGCGGCGTTTCCTTGATCCGCGTGACAGACATGGAGAAATCGAACTTCACCTCGGCCTTCTCCGTCACCCCAGTGATCGGCGCCGCCGAGATCGGATCGGGGCTGGCCGCCAACGGGATGTGGCCCTCGCCACAGAACAGGCCGGAGGTCGCATCCAGCCCGACCCAGCCGGCGCCGGGCAGATAGACCTCGGCCCAGGCGTGCAGGTCGGTGAAGTCCGCGGCCGGACCGGGCGGTCCCTCCAGCGGCCTGACGTCCGGGGCAAGCTGGATCAGGTAGCCGGAGACGAACCGGGCGGCCATGCCGAGGTGCCGCAACACCTGCACAAGCAGCCACGCTGAATCGCGGCACGATCCCGTGGCCCCCGCCAGCGTCTCCTCCGGGGTGAACACGCCGGGCTCCAGGCGGACGACATAGGCGACCTTGCTTTGAACAAGGCTGTTCAGAGCGACCAGCTTGTCGACGGTCCGCACTTCCTCGTGCGGGATGGCCGCGAGCAGTCCCGCCAGCAGCGGCCCTGCGGGTTCGGTCTTTCGGAACGGAGCAAGTTCCTGCTCCAGGATTGGGTCATAGGTGAACGGACAGGTTTCGGCATCGGGTTCGAGGAAGAAGTCGAACGGGTTGATCGTCACCATATCCGCAACGAGATCAACCGCGACTTCGAATCGGTCGACCTTTTCCGGAAACACCACGCGCGCGAGATGATTGCCCTGAGGGTCCTGCATCCAATTGATAAAGTGTGGTTTCGGCTCGACCGTCAGCTCATAGGACAGGATCGCGGTGCGCGCCTGCGGGGCTGGACGCAGGCGGATCGTCTGGGGACCGAGCGCGATCAGGTGATCATAGTGATAGGAGGTTTTATGGGTCAGTGCGACGTGCAACGGCATGGCATGCTCGGGACATAGGGGCCACAAATTTTTGCACTGCAGCACTGACATGGCAACCGTGTATACTAACCGGATTCGCGAGGTACCGCGCTAACCAGCCAGCAGCCGGCCGAGGCGACCAGCAGCCCGGCCACGGCCAGAGGGCTCAGCCGCTCGTCCAGCAGGACCCAGGCGAGCACGGCGGCGGCGCCCGGCACGAGGTAGAAATTCGCGCTGACCCTTGCGGCCGAACCGCGCGTCAGCATCGCGAAATACAGGCCCATCCCGCCGAGAGACACCAGCAAGGTGTTCCACGCGACCGCCGCGATCGTGCCGTTTGTCCATTCCGCGTGCGGCGCTTCCAGCAGCCAAGTTCCCAGCGCCGAAATCACGGCGGCGGAAACAAACTGCGCGGCGGCGCTGGGCAGAAGCGGCACGCCGCGGCAGAAGCGCCCGAAATAGAGCGTCCCGGCCGCCAGACCCAGAACGCCCAGCAGTGCCAGGGCCAAGCCATTGAAACGGGAGACACTTTCAAAAGCGGCGTGCCCGACGACGAGCCCGACCCCGGCGATGCCTAGCCCGAGGCCCAGCCATTGCCGCGGGCGCAGAGTCTCGTGCAGCAGTGCGACGCCGAAAATCGCGGTCAGCAGCGGCGTGAGGGATTGCACCAGTGCGATTTGGGCCGCGGGGGCGAGTACCATGCCCATGTGTGGCGCCATCACGCCAACGGCATTTAGCAAGGCCCCGGCGACCGCGCAATGAAACCATCGCCATCCACGCAAGGACCGCCACGACCGGCCCAGGATCAGCATCATCGCCACCAGCACGACCGCGCATCCCACCATGCGAACTGCGACGAACAGCAGCGGCGTCATATGCTGCAGGCCGGCCTTGGCGGCGATGAACGACGAACTCCATAACAGGACGAAAAGGAGGGGGGCGATGCGAGCGAACACGATTCGAGTTTAACAGGGGTCCGCGCATTGTCCTTCTTGCGACGCGTGCCGGCCCCTCGTTCACTCGCGCCGGCCGGTCTATCATTGGTCAGCGACCCGCCCGAACGTTGTATCCAAAGGGAAGAAACCGCCATGTCACAGACCCGCTTTCCCACCCTGGCTCCAGAGCAGATGACCGACGAGCAGCGCGCAGTGGTGGACGCGATCCAGTCCGGCCCGCGCGGCGCGGGTCTGCGTGGTCCGTTCAACGCCCTGCTGCGAAGCCCGACGCTGTGCGATCTGGTGCAGCGCGTCGGGGCTTATGTCCGTTTTGGCAGCTCTATCCCCGCGCCGTTGAACGAGCTTGCGATATGCATGTCCGGTCGCAAATGGGGCGCCCAGTACGAGTTCTTCGCGCATCGGCGCATCGGCATCGAGGCCGGCCTGAACCCGGCGGTCCTGGACGCCATCGCCCTGGGCCAGCGACCGGCGGACATGAGCGGCGACGAAACCATCGTCTATGAATTCGTCAGCGACCTGCTTTCTTCCGGCCGGGTTTCTGATCACCACTACGATGCGGCGATGGACCGCTTCGGGGAGCGAGGTATCATGGACCTGGTGGGTGCTGTCGGATACTACAGCCTGGTATCGATGGTCCTGAACGTCGCCGAGGTGCCGTTACCTGAAGGTGAGGCACCGCCGCTGAAACCGCTTTGATGGTTGGCGCCCCGCCAGTAGGGCAGAATACCACGATCGGCATCAGGACGGGCGACGCGGGCGACTGATCGTTCGGCTGGCCCGATTATAGTTCAGAACTGGGCGTCTGGCGACAGCACGATGCAGTTCGACCGACCATGCGAAATTTTCTTGCAGGCCTGAATCGCGGTTTCACGCGACATCCCGGTCATACGAGCACGCCATAGGACGCCATGGCCCTGGCGCACGCTGGCCAGATAGGAATGTGCAACCGCGAGTTCCACGTGCGCGACTCTCTGCGCCGCGGCCAGAGCGCTGTGCCCCTGTCCTTGATTGGCGAAGGCGCCCACCTGGATCGCCCATTGGCCCGGTGCGACCGATTCGCGCCGAGCGGACGCCGCGTCGGCCGCATTGGCGGTGGGAATCAAGTGAAAACCGCCGCGCGGGACCCCGGGCGGTGCCGGCGGGGGCGCCACCAGGGCAAGCTGCGGGCCTACCCACATGCCGCCATGCCGGGGTGACTCCGGCAGTTGCGCGACCTCCACCGGCATGCGCTGCGGCACCCGTCCGCCGCCCAAAGGCCTGGCCTTTGCCAGCATGACTGGACGGCTGTAGCGCTTGCCCGGCGGAATATTGATCGGCAGCACATTCATGGCCATCTCGTCGGCCGCGGAACGGTTGTTCGGATAGACGCCGCGCAGGTAGGGACCGATCATCGCGACATAGTGGCGGGTTTCGTCCGGCAGCGGCCGGACGTTCGCCAGGTAGTCGTCGAGCCGGGCGGGCCCGGCATTGTATGCGGCGAGGAAGCCAGGAGAGCCGTAGATCTCATACATTTCACGCATGTAGGCGACGCCGGCCGTGATATTGTCATGCGGATCGAACGGATCGTCGCCCAGGTTGTAGCGGTCGCGCAATTCGTCGTAGGTCTCTGGCATCACCTGCATCAGCCCCATGGCGCCCGCGCCAGAGGTGATAAGCTCGCCGTTCAGATACTCCTTGCCGCCGGATTCCACCCGCATAAGCGAGCGGACCCATGTCTCAGGAATGTCGAATCGGATTGAAGCTTCACGAATATAGACACCCCAGGGATCCTCCGGCGGTCCCGGCGGGACATAGTTGTGCTTGGCGTGGGCGACGTAACGGGCGGTTTCCTCGATGGCGTCCTGATGCGGGACCGTCGTGCCGCAGGCGGCGAGGGCAGTCATAGTGGCAAGGATTCCGGCGGCCCGGAGATTGCGCAGAGTGACAAGGCGGCGAGCGACAAGGCGATGACTGACAAGGCGGTCCGGTGCGCTCATAACGAATTCGTCTCCGTGACGGCACGGCAAATACAATGACATCACGGCCGACGCGGTCGCCGCTTATCTAAACAATCAGGAACGCTACCTAAGCCCTTAACTGACTTCTATCTTTCTTGCAAGTCATCTCGGCCATGTGGCGCGGGGAAGAATTTCCGACCTCACCATCTTCTCAACCGAGGCTCGCTGGGCGGAAGGCAGGGGTGGGCACGCCCTTGTTGTGCCGACCACCTGAATGGAGTAATCGCCCCGCGGCATGAGCAGCGCTGTGATAACGGGCGTTCCCGCGACGACGATCGCCCCCGCGACGGAATTCAGTCTGCAGGCGGATATGACCATCGCCACGCGCAACCGCTGGGCGATGGCGGACCTCGCCGGCGGGCTGCGTCTTTGGCGGCTTGCCGGGGCCCTCGGGTGGCTGGACATCCGCCTGCGCTACCGCGGATCGATGCTAGGACCGTTTTGGCTGACCATCTCCACCGGAATTATGATCGGGGCGCTGGGCTTCCTCTACTCAACGCTCTTCAAGCTGGACCTGCGGGAGTACCTGCCGTTCCTGGCTCTATCTCAGGTCCTGTGGGGCTTCCTGGCCTCGCTCGTCTCGGAGTCCTGCACCGTCTTTACCGAGGCTGAAGGTGTCATCCGGTCGGTGCGCATGCCGTTTTTCGTGTTTTCGCTGCGAGCGCTCATCCGCAACGCCATCGCGTTCGGGCACAACATCGTTGTGATCGTGGTCGTGTTCGCGGTGTTTCAGATGTGGCCCCACCTGGACGCACTGATGGCGCTTCCCGGTCTGCTGCTTTGGGCGGTTGACGCGCTCGCGCTGACCCTGATCCTGGGGGCGTTCTGCGCCCGGTTCCGCGATATCCAGCCGATCGTCAACAGCGTCATGCAAATCGCGTTCTTTGTGACCCCGGTGATCTGGAAGCCCACGCAGCTTGGCGCCGACAGTGTGGCGAATTTGGCGTTCAATCCCTTCTTCGACCTGCTGGAAATCGTTCGCGGTCCGATCCTGGGGTCGGGCGTGGCCGGCACGACCTGGTTGGGCGCACTTGCGTACAGCATCGGCCTGATTTCGATCTCCTGGGCCTTTTTCGTCCGCGCACGCGGACGCGTGACATTCTGGGTTTGACCGATGGCCGCGAGAGCCATGATCGAGGTGGCCAATCTCTCAGTGCTGTTCCCGTTGTACCATGGCACGTCGCGCAGCCTGAAAAAAATGGTGGTCGCGGCCGCATCGGGTCGGCTGGCGAAAGATCAGCAGCAACGCGTCGTGGTCCGCGCGCTCAGCGATATCAACCTGCGCCTGGAGAGCGGCGACCGGCTTGGACTGATTGGCTCCAACGGTGCTGGGAAGACGACGCTGTTGCGCGTCCTGGCGGGAATCTATGAACCGGTGCTTGGCAGTCTACGCGTGCGCGGCAGCCTCAACGCGTTGCTCGATCCCAACCTCGGCATGAACATGGAGCTGACCGGGCGGGAGAATATCCTGCTGCGTGGATTGTACAACGGGCTGCCACGTGCGGCGTTGCCGCGTCTGGAAGATGACGTCGCGGATTTCGCCGAACTGGCCGATTTCCTTGATCTGCCGGTGCGAATCTACTCGGCGGGCATGGTCGTTCGACTGGGCTTTGCCCTGGCCACCGCGATCAAGCCGCAAATCCTGCTGATGGACGAATGGATCCTGGCCGGCGACGCGGTGTTCATGGAGAAGGCTCGCCATCGGCTGGAAGAAATGGTGCGCGGCGCCGATATCCTGGTGCTATCAAGCCACGCGACCAGCGTCGTCAGGAACTGGTGCACCCGTGTGCTTTGGCTTGACCAAGGCCAGATCGTCGCGGACGGCCCGGCCGGCGAAGTGCTGAAGCAGTACCTGGGAACGCTGCCTGAACAGCCGGTGGCGGCGCTGGCCTCCTGAAAGTTGCGGGCTGGCCTGCCTTGCGCCGGCGTCTTTTTACATTGTCGGGGCCGGCGTGTAATCTGATGACACCAGAAAAGAATCAGTTACGTTGAACGTAACGATAACGGGGGATGCCAGGATGCGATTTCAAAGGACGCGACGTGGAGGATCGTTGCTGACCGGCCTGATCGTGACTGGGCTGGCTGGTGGGCTTGTGTGGGGCAGCACCGGCTCCAGAGCCGAGGACAGTTATACCAGCCGCCCTAGACAGTGACCGTTGCCCACTCCCGGTCGCCGATGGATCGGATCCGGCCCGGATCGTTGGCAAGCCAGTTCCACGCCTCGGCACAAGCCTGTACGATCTCATCGT
>DASYBP010000097.1:0-2665 GCA_036500715.1 Rhodopila sp. | reverse complement strand
CGCCGCGCATGGCGGCTACAAGAAGCACGCCAACGTCGCCGCCTTCATCAGCGTGTTCCCGATGAATGCACCGCGTTACGCCGTGTACATGATGCTGGATGAGCCGCACGCGACCAAAGCCACTTATGGCTACGCGACTGCTGGCTGGGTTATCGCGCCGGCGGCCGGGAAGGTGATCGCTCGCATCGGGCCGATGCTGGGCCTGCTCCCCGACATCGCGGACATGCCGCAGATCAATCAGGCGCTGGCAATCCCGCTGGAGCCGGGCCGTCCGCCGGGAGCCTTCGCACGCGGTCCGGGGACGCGGAAACCGACCACTGACGCCACGGCGAAGGCCATCGCTGGGCCGACCACCCCCGCGGCCAGCAGACCCAATCTGACGGTCCCGGCGACGATGCTGCCGCCGGCGATCAGCCGCCCGGCGCCGAATATCAGGCGGGAGACAAACTCGGCGCCCACGTCTGCCAGTGGCCTGGTCCTTGCCGTGTCGACGGTCAACTCCCTTGTTGATCGTTGAGATCATGCGGCGGCTCGCAAGAACTCCCGGTACCGATCTGGCCTGGGAAGCGGTGGAACACCTCGATATTGGCGGTGTCACCGCTGACAGTCGCCGCGTCGTTTCGGGTGACCTGTTCGCCGCGCTGCCCGGTTCGCGCACCGACGGACGGGCGTTCATCGCCGATGCGGTCGAACGGGGCGCGGTCGCGATTCTCGCGCCGCCCGGCACCGCCTGGCCGCCTGGGGTGCCACCGCGTCCGGTTATTACCGACCCCGAACCGCGCCAGGGCCTCGCCCGGATCGCTGCTTTGCTGGCCGGACCGCAGCCGCGGACAGTGGTTGCCATCACCGGCACCAACGGCAAGACCAGCACGGTGGAATTCGTCCGGCAACTCTGGGCGTCGGCTGGCGTGAAGGCCGCCAGCCTGGGCACTCTGGGCCTGATCGCGCCGGGGTTCGAGCGCGGGCCGGGCCTGACCACGCCCGATCCGGTCAGCCTCGCCGAAATTCTCGCCGATCTCGCCCGCCATGATGTCACCCAGGCGGCGATCGAGGCTTCCTCACACGGAATGGATCAATTCCGCCTTGATGGGGTTCGGCTGGCGGCGGCGGCGTTCACTAATCTGACGCGAGATCACCTGGATTATCACGGAACGCTGGAGGCCTACCGGAAGGCCAAGCTGCGTCTGTTCGAGGTGCTGCTGCCAACCGGCTCGCGCGCGGTCGCGCACGCCGACATGGATCCGTTGACGCTAGCCGCACTGAGCGAGATTGCGCACCGGCGACGGTTGGATTTGCGCACCGTCGGCGCGCAGGGCACCCACTTCCGCCTGATCGGGGCGCGCCCGCGTCCCGACGGGCAGGATCTGACCCTGCTGGTGGAAGGCGCGCCGAAGCAGGTCGTGCTGAACCTGCCCGGCCGCTTCCAAGCAGACAATGTGTTGGTCGCCGCAGCCCTGACCGAGGCCCTTGGTCAGTCCGATGTGTTGGATCGGCTGACGTTGCTTCGCGGCGTGCGAGGCCGCATGGAGCGCGCCGCGCGACTGCCCAACGGCGCGACAGCCTACGTTGATTACGCGCACACGCCTGACGCGATGGAGCGCCTGCTCTCGGCACTGCGCCCGCACACCTCGGGCCGTCTGCACGTGGTATTTGGCGCCGGCGGAGACCGCGACCGGGGCAAGCGGCCGTTGATGGGGCAGGCTGCGGCGCGTCTTGCCGACGTCGCCATCGTTACTGACGACAATCCCCGCAGCGAAGATCCGGCGGCCATCCGCTCGGCGATCATGGCGGCTTGTCCGGGCGGGCTGGAGGTCGGCGACCGACGCAAAGCTATCGAAACCGCTCTGAATGGCCTGGCCGCGGGCGACGTTCTGGTGGTCGCCGGGAAGGGCCACGAGCAGGGGCAGATTGTCGGCGCCGCGGTGCTGCCGTTCGACGACGTATGTGTCATTCGCCGCCTCGCCGGCTGCGAGGAGCAGGACGCATGAACCTGTGGACCGCGCGCGAGCTGGTAGAGGCAACCGGGGGCCATTTGTCCCAACCCTTCGACGTCCTGGGGCTGTCCATCGACACCCGCACGCTGATGCACGGCGATCTATTTGTTGCGTTGTATGGTGAGGGTCGTGACGGTCATGCGTTCGTCACCGACGCGCTAGCCAAGGGCGCCGCCGGCGCGATGGTGAACCGCAAGGTGTCGGGCCCGTGCCTGCGGGTCGACGACACGCTGGCCGGCCTGACCCGGCTCGGCGGCTTCGGCCGCCTGCGCTTTGGCGGCCGGCTGGTCGCCGTCACCGGCAGCGTTGGCAAGACCACGACGAAGGAGATGCTGCGCGGCGCCCTCTCGGCATTCGGGAACACCCATGCCGCGGTGGCATCCTACAACAATCACTGGGGCGTGCCGCTGACTCTTGCCCGCACCCCGCGCGAGGCGGATTTTTGCGTTGTCGAGATCGGCATGAATCACGCGGGAGAGATCGCCCCGCTCGCCCGGCTCGCGCGGCCGCATGTCGCGGTGATCACCACCGTCGCCAAGGCGCATATTGGGCATCTTGGCAGCCTCGAGGCCATCGCCGACGAAAAGGCCAGCATCATCGGCGGTTTGGAGCCAGGCGGCGTCGCGGTTCTGCCGGCCGACTCCGACCAGTTCGGCCGCATGCGGGCCGCG
>DASYBP010000096.1:0-4631 GCA_036500715.1 Rhodopila sp. | reverse complement strand
GCTCCGCCCGGCCCACCCTCAACTCTCTCGGAGACTGTGCCATGATCACAAAGTTGAGAGCCGCGGCGCGGCTCGTCCCGTTTACTGCGCTGGTGTTGGGCGCGTGCGTATCGCAGAGCGCCTACGAGAAGCAGGGAGCGGAGCTGCAGCAGGCACGCGCCCAGGCGGCGGCGGAGCAGTCCCAAGTCGCCAAGATGCAGCAGGAGCAGAAATGGGTCGTCGCCGGCGACGTACTGTTCCGGGAGGGCGGCTATCAGCTCAGCGCCAACGGCAAACAGGCGCTCAACCAGTATGTCCCGCAGCTGCAGGGCCTGCAGAACGCCAAGGTCGTCGTCTACGGATATACCGACAATCTGCCGGTCGGTGCCCCGCTGCAGCGTGCCGGCATTGCCAATAACATCGACTTGTCGTCACGCCGCGCCGACAACGTCGTTGCGTATCTCACCTCGCAAGGCGTCAACCCCAACGTCATCTCGGCCAAGGGGTTCGGCGACACGCACGCGGTCGCCCCGAACGACACGCCGCAAGGCCGGGCGCAGAACCGCCGCATCGAGATCGTACTGGAAGGCCCGGGCGCCTGAGACCCGTTCTCGTCCCACCATTGAGGTTACGCAATGAGACACAAATCTCTCAATCGACTACTGGGCGGCGCTGCCGCCGTGGGGTTGCTGACCGCCGTCGCGGCGCAAGGCGACCCAGCATCGGCTCAGCAAAGGCCCAACATCGTCATGCTTATGACGGACGACACCGGCTGGAATGACTTCGGCGCCTATTCTGGCGGCGGCGCGAACCTTGGCCATCCGACGCCGAACGTCGATCAGATCGCCAAGGAAGGTGCCGTCTTCACGAACTGGTACGGCCAAGCGAGCTGTACGGCGGGCCGCGCCTCGTTCCTGACCGGGCGTCTTCCTATCCGCTCGGCGCTGTCGATCGTCGTTGCTCCGGGCGACGAGAACTACCTCAGAAAAGAGACGCCGACGATCGCCGAATTCTTCCAGAAGAACGGGTACACGACGTACTTCTCTGGCAAGTGGCATATGGGCGACAAGCCCGTGGCCTATCCGATCGAGCACGGCTTCGACGAGATGAAACAGTTCGCCGCCTACTATGCCGGCGTCTATTCGTACAACGACACGTCGAAGTGGTTCCATCCCTGGTTCCCGTCCTTCAACCCGCAATATAATCAGATGTACGACAGCATCGTGAATCTAGGTGAATGGGAAGGAACGGCCGGCCAGCCCGCCCGAAGGGTCGGCACGATCGCTTATGACTCGCTGGCGACCTTCGACATTCGACAGACCGACTCGGCAGTCGCCTATATCCAGCAGCACGCGCATAGCGGCAAGCCGTTCTTCATGGACGTCAACTACATCAAGATGCACAATCCGACCAACGCAGCGCCGGAATTCGCCGGCAAGTCACACCTCGGCGACTACTCGGATTCCCTGATGGAGCTCGATGCCGATATCGGCCGGGTCATGACTGCCATCCGTAACGAGGCGCCCAACACGATCGTCATCGTCACGGCCGACAATGGTGCTTGGTTGGATGCCTATCCCGATGCCGGCACTACGCCGTTCCGCGGCGAGAAAGGCTCGCCGTTCGAAGGCGGCTGGCGTGTCCCGGGCATCATGTGGTGGCCAGGGCACATCCCAGCGGGTGCGCAGTATGGCGAGATGATGTCGCATATCGACGCCTGGGCGACATTGGCCGCAATGGTCGGCCTGACACCGCCGCCGCATGACTGGGTCGGCAACGACGGCAAGGGCATCTACTTCGACAGCATCGACAACAGCCAATACATCCTGGGCAAGGCGCCGCACTCGGCTCGCAACTCGTGGGTTTATGTCGACGGCGAGGTCTTCCAGGGAGTACGCGCCGATATCGGCGGGGATCCCAACGAGCCTTGGGTGCACATCGCCTGGAAGTACCTCTATACGGCGAAGGATTCCTGGCTCGGCGCGGAAGCAAACCTGGGCTCGATCGGTGCGATGTATAACCTCACGATGGATCCGTTCGAGAAGTACGACATGACCTTCAATGGCGCCGCACCGACTCGCACGCTGACGTCGTCACCCGGTAGGTACTCGGGGCAGGACAACGGCTGGGCCTTGTCCCTGCTCGAGCCGGTAATCGTCGACTTCGACAAGACGATCCTCAAGTATCCAAACATCAAGCGGTTCCCAGGCGGCGCGTCAAACGACTTGGTTCCGGATCTTCAGCATCCTGACAATCCCCTACCGTTGCTGAAGGACTCGCCAGGCTTTAAAGCCCATGGTGGCGGTGGCGGCTGATCGCCAGGGGAGGGAGGGGCGGTTCCGTCCGCCCCTCGTCCGACCTATCCGATAAGACGCAAGTACGATGACAGTATCCGACATTTCATCCCAACAAAGGGCGGCGTGGTTGCGTCGCGTTGGCGTGGCTGTCTTGGTTGCCGCGCTTTCGCTCGGACCGATTACGCGAGCCGCTATCGCCGCGGCGCCGCCGGCTGGGGCGCGGACGGAGGCCAGCGTGACGACGTGGGCAATGCACTGGTTCACGGAGATGCAGGCCGGTCGGACCGACCGCTCGCAGTACGCGCCCGCCTACCGCCCGCAGGTGACCGACGGTGCTGTCAAGGAGATGTCCCACGCCCTCGATAAGTACGGGGCATCGCCACTCCGCGCCGAAATCGTGCAAACCCGAAAAAGCGGCGAGCAGACCTTCTATGTCGTGAAGTTCGTCTTCCCGCGCGGCGACGCCACCACCCTGCTGTTCGGTTTCGACGCGGCGGGCCAGATCACCGGCGTCGGTGTCGGGGGTATGGCAGGGGACTGAGGACAAAGCTGCCGGTGAGACGATGATACACAATTCTCTTCTCCCGTGTTTCCGCACACTCGCAACCGGGATGTTGCCGGCCGCCATCGGCGGAGGCGCCTAACCGCGACTGGTACTTAGCCGGTTCTGTTCATCTATCAACCAACTGGGAGCCTCGAAGCAAATGACATATGGTCTGAAACGTGGCGTGCTGCTATTCCCGCTCCTGGCGCCTGTCCTCCTCTCCGCCTGCGTGTCGCAGAGCAAATACGACGACCTTCAGGCGCAATATCAGCGGACTCAGCAGCAAAATGCAGCGTTGTCGAATCAGGTTGCTGCCGATAAGGCGCAGATCTGCCGGCTGCAAGGAGCGATCAAATACACCGTCAACAGCGACTTGCTGTTCCGTCCGGGCGACTGGCATATGGCCGAACGGGGGAAGCAGATTATCGCCGGCTTTGCAGCGAAGTTGGCGCCGACGCAGCAGAACAAGATCCTGGTGAGCGGCTATACCGACAATGCCCCGATCGGTCCGGCGCTGCAGCGGCAGGGCATCACCTCAAACGAAGTCCTGTCGCAGAAACGTGCCGAAAACGTGATGGAATACGTGGTCTCGTTGGGCGTAAAGCCCGACCTCGTCTCGGCACAGGGGTTCGGCGACTCAAACCCGGTCGCTTCGAACGACACAGCGCAGGGCCGCGCGCAGAATCGCCGTGTCGAGCTGTCGCTTGCCGGTTCCGGCTGCTGAGGCTGCGGCCTTCTTGAAACGAGGCTGTCATGAAGTCGCATGTCCGCTGCCTTTTGGCTCTTGTGTTTGCGGCGGTGATCAGGATTGTCAATCATGGCGGGCATTGCGGAATTTCGCACGCCTGAGGGTCCCCTCTAGTAGTAAGGTTAGAACACGAATCTCTTGGAGGCGTCGGGAACAGGGAGCTTCAAGATGGCGACACACGATGAGAAGAATTTGGGCGCCATAACAGCGATGATCTCCATGACCGAACAATCATGGGCATCGATGCGAGCAGTGAGGGCCTGCGTTGCGGCGATCCTATTGTCGGCCGGAGTGCTGTCTGGGGCCAGTGCGGCGTCGCCTAAGGGTTCGAGCCAAGAGATGGCGACACCGCCGCAAGTCGCCGAGCTGACGGCATTACTCGCCGATCCCAAGAATCGCTTGCTGTTGACGTTGCTCGCCGATCCGACAGTCCAGAAATGGATGGAGAAGCAGGGTCTCCCTGCAACCGCCGCGCCGGCGCATGACAAGCCGGATGAATCGGTGTCGAGTTACTTCGATACCCGAATCCGCGATATCCGCGAGCACGTTGTGGCGCTAGCCAGCACGCTCCCAGACTTGCCCAACCAGTTCGAGCGAGGCGTCAGCCTTCTCCAGGCAGAGATCCCAAGACGGGGAACCGTCCTGGTGCTCGTCCTGGTTTTTGCGGCTTTGGGCTTTGGCGTCGAGTGGCTGTTTCGCAAGATGACGAAGAATACGCGCCAGCGGCTCGACGGTCTCCCGATGGAGACGGTGAACGACCGCCTACGTCTCGTCGCTGCCCGCTTCGCCTTTGCCTTCGGCACAGTTGCGGCCTTCGCCGTCGGCAGCCTTGGCCCCTTCTTAGCGCTCGATTGGCCGCCGCTTCTGAGCCAGATGGTACTCGGCTATCTCGTCGCTTTCCTCGCCACCCGTATCGCGGTGGTCGTCGGCCATTTTCTGCTCGCCCCCGATGCCGAGCGCTTCCGCATCATTCCGACCGATACGGCGGCCGCTCGGTTCTGGTGCCGACGGCTCGCCGTGTTCGTCGGGTGGTTTGCTTTCGGCTATGTCACCGTCGGTTTCC
>DASYBP010000095.1:0-2804 GCA_036500715.1 Rhodopila sp. | reverse complement strand
CTGACCACTATGACGGCCAGCATTTCTTCAACCCCGGTGCTCTCGCGTCCTCGCGCGGCTTGCGCCAGGTGCTGCGGTGGCGGCTGCGTGGCGAGCGCGCCGCGTGGCCGACCAACCTCGCCAACCGTGCATTTCCGCCGCCACCGGACGCGGTCCCGGAAGGCTCAGTCGCCATCACTTTCATCAACCACGCGAGTTTCCTGATCCGCCTCCCTGGGGCGGTGGTCCTGACCGACCCGATCTTCAGTGAACGCTGCTCGCCCGTTGCCTGGGCCGGCCCCAAGCGTGCCCGTCCGCCGGGTATCGCGCTACAGGATCTACCGCGTCCCGATACCGTCCTACTGTCGCACAACCACTACGACCACCTGGATCTGCCCAGCCTGCGCGCGATCTACCGCAGCCACGGCCCCCGCTTCGTCACGGCGCTGGGCAATGCCCCGATACTCAGGCGTATCGGAATTGCTTCCACGGAGCTAGACTGGTGGCAGGACGTCACGGTGGGTGACGTCCGCATCACTGCAACGCAGGCACGACATTTCTCCGCGCGCACGCCGTTCGACCGAAATCGAGCCCTATGGGCCGGCTTCATGATCCAGACCGGAACGAGCAGAATCCTGTTTGCCGGCGACTCGGCGATGGGTGGCCACTGGCGAGACATCCGAACCCGCCTCGGGCCGCCCGACATCGCCCTTCTGCCGGTGGGCGCCTACGAGCCTCGCTGGTTCATGGCGGCCGCCCACATGAACCCCGCCGAGGCGGTGCAGGCCCACCAGGACCTTGGTGCGCGCCGCTCCATCGGCATGCATTTCGGCACGTTCCAGCTTACCGATGAACCGATCGACGCGCCGCTGCGCGCGCTCGCCGAGGCAAAGAACGCAGCCGGCCTGACAGATGATCACTTCACCACGCAGGACTTCGGCGAAACCCGGATCTACGACCTGACCCGCTAGTATTGCGCATCAGAGAAGCGGGATACGTCGGATTTTGATTGCAGTGGCCGGTTCACGCGGAAACCGTGATCGCTTCGCCACTCACGCTTCACCGCGTAGGACACTAGGCCTCGCGGTAGCCCAGAAGAAGCAGCCCGCAGAACAGGATGCACCCCGGCCACACCCAGCCGGCGGCTTGCCACACCACCGGGTTCTCCCTTGGGTTGAGCCGGATCTCCAGCCATCGAGCCCACCCCGCCGCGATGCCCGCCAAAGCGAGCGGTGTGTGGGTCAGTTCGATCAGCAACTGATCCTTCACGTTGGCGATCGCGTGGCTATGCGTCAGCAGCATGGTCCCGCCCGCCGCGCACAGCAGCGGAAACACCAGCAGAGCATAGCGATTGTTCCAGTTTGTCGCCCGCACCCGCCATTCGAAACACGCGAACACGAGAATAAGCACGACAAAGAACCGGTGCTGTAGCACCTCGACATCCCGAAAGCTTTCCAGGAAGCCGATATCGCCCATCGGCCAGGTCTCCGGATCGGACCGGAAGAACAGAAACACCGCCAGCGCCAAGAACGTGAGCGGCCAATGCCGTGCCCAGCGCAGTCCGGCCCGGTTCAGTAGCGCGAGAAGCCCAACGGTGATAACGATCAGGCCGGCCCAGTGATGATTATATTCTGACCATGCGATATCATCGGCATTGCGCGGCGGCAATTCCCCAGCGCCCGGCGTAAACGCTATTTGGGGCGCCGCCTTCCGCGATGCCGCCTCGGCGTCAAGCTTCGCCTGCAGTGCCGGCAGGGCCAGATCGGCATGATCGGGACTGCTCAGACGCGGCCATTGCGGCGTGTTGTGCTCCACAATCTCCGCCCACGTCACCCGGTCCTGCGTAAGGTCCGCCGCGGGCGGCACCGAAGTCAGCGACGCCGCGGCAAAGAAAATAGCGATACCGATCCCGAACTCCACCTCCGCGAACCGCCGCAGCCGCCCGACCGAGGTCGCCGGGTCCTGCCGCAGCCGCTCCACCAGCAGGAAATTCATCCCACCCAGCGCCAGCAGCATCAGAAACATCGCGATCTTGGCGCCGACCATCACCCCGTAAGCCGTGCCGTAGAACCCCGCCCAGTCGCCGACATACAGCAGGCTCATGGTCACGCCGCTGACCAGGATGCAGCCGACGCCCATCATTGACATGCGGGAAAACCGAGCGCCGACCAGCCGGAACCCAGCCCCGTCACGTACCTGGGCCAATGCCATCAGGAAGCAGGGAATCCCACCAATCCAGATCGCCGCGCCCAACTGGTGCAAGCCTTCCACCGCCAGCAGCGCGCCCCGACTCTGCAACCGGGCGGCCGCGTGGGTGGTCAGCGTCGCCGCTACCAGCGCGATCACCGTTAGCGCCAACAGGGCCAGGACAGGGGCCCGTTCACGCCAGCCCAGCAGCACAAAGGCGATGGAGGCGGCCGCGGCGGCCTTCACCAGTCCGGCGACCGCGAATTCGGCGGTGAGCACCTGGCCCAGTGACAATTCGACCGTGTCCATCAGCACTGCCGCCTGCAACGCGACCGTGACAGCCTCCGATACCAGCAGCGCGATCGCCGCCCACCCCGCGATCCGCGCCGTTCGCGCAGCGATCCGCTGCCCGGCCAGGCCGAGCCGCGGCGCCAGGGGGCGCGCCAGGAACGTCAGGAACAGCACCCCACCGAGGGCCATGGACTGCGACAGGATCGTCAGGCCGTGCACGACGATGGACAGATACCCGAACAGGTCGACCAGTAGTTCCATCGCTACGGCGCCGACACAAAGAGCGGAATGTCGCCGCGGGTGATGTGGCCGTCCACCGCCAGCACCTGCCACCGCACGACATAGGC
>DASYBP010000094.1:0-3054 GCA_036500715.1 Rhodopila sp. | reverse complement strand
CCATGGCCGGGCGCCCGGCCAGTGCACCCCGCGGGTCACGACGCATTGCACCTCGGTCCGAGCATGTGGGCCTTGCGGCAGTCCCTCCGTCAGCGCCCCAGCCACGCCCATCTCGGCCCAGGGATGGCGCCTGCCCGGGTTACGTGCCAAGACCGGGTCCGGAGCGACGACCGCGCCGCACGGTGCAGCTCCCGCCGCTGACCGTAGCATGCCGCTACCTCGCACGCATTTGCCGCACGCCCAATGATAGCAGCCAGCGGCATAACACGCGATAATAGCCCTTGGACTAAAGCGTTCTTTGTAGTGACTTGAGTCCGGAATGTGATGTGAGCGTCTTGACTGATCGAGAACGCCCCCCGGGATCGCTCCTCTTCTGACAGCCTCGATTGCAGGACCATAGCGTCGCGCACTGTCGCGCGCTTCATCCTGTAGAGGAGCTGTCGATGACCCCACTTCGCCAACGCATGATCGAGGACATGCAGATTCGCAACCTCGCGGCGCAAACGCAACGGGCGTATCTTCAATACGTATCTCAGTTCGCATGCCACTTTCACAAATCACCCGATTCATTGGGCCCAGCCGAGATCCGCGCCTTCCAACTCTATTTGATCAGGGACAGGCAGCTTGCAGCCAGTTCGATCGGTGTGGCGGTGGCCGCCATCCGTTTTCTTTACAAGGTTACGCTCCAGCGCGGATGGAACGTCGATGACATCATCCCGACCTGCCGCAGATCCCGAACACTTCCCGTGGTAATGAGCCCTGACGAGGTTGGCAGATTCCTGGACGCCGTGCAGAGCTTCAAGCACCGCGTGATCCTGACCGTCTGCTACGCCGCAGGGCTACGGATTTCGGAGGCGGTCCGTTTAACGTCCACAGCGATCGACAGCAAGCGCATGACCATCCGCGTCGAGCAGGGCAAAGGGCGGAAGGACCGATACGTGATGCTTTCGCCCAGGCTGCTGCACATCCTCCGGGTCTACTACCGCACGGTTCGTCCGAAGGAGTGGCTATTCCCCGGCGATCTGCCCGGTCAACCGATCACAGCCTCTGCGGTGGAGGACGCCTGTCGGACCGTGCGGTACCAGGCGGACATCGCCAAGCCGGTCACACCCCACTCGTTGCGCCACGCCTTTGCCGTTCATCTGCTCGAGGGCGGCACCGATCTGCGAACCATCCAGCTGCTGCTCGGGCATCGCAGTCTCAACACCACCGCCACATACCTGCGGCTCGCCACCAGCAAGGTGTGCGCGACCGTCAGCCCGCTGGATGTCCTGCAAACGGCAGCTCACACTACAGGCGATTCGATCCCCGCACCCGCCTGAGCCGGCACGATGCGCCCCGTGCTGGAGGTGGCGGATATCTTCCGCCACCACGGCCCGGCGTACCGGCAAGCTCACGCGGACCATCTCGGCGGCACCGAGCGCCGCGTCATGGCGGCGATCGAGGCGTGTCGGACGCCGGCGCTGGGCGGGCACGTCGAGCACTGTGCCGATTGTGGGTTCGTTCGTTGCGCCTACAACAGCTGTCGTGATCGCCACTGCCCGAAGTGCCAGGGCCTGGCGCGCGCCGAGTGGCTCGAAGCACGCCAGGCCGAGCTGCTGCCAGTGCCCTACTTCCACGTCGTGTTCACCATGCCCGCGGCGGTCGCCGAGATCGCGTTCCACAACAAGGCGGTCGCCTACACCATCCTGTTTCGCGCCGCGACGGAGGCGCTGCGCAGCGTCGCCGCAGATCCTCGCTATCTCGGCGCCGAGATCGGTGCGATCGCGGTGTTGCATACCTGGGGACAGGCCTTGCACCACCATCCGCACCTACACTGCATCGTCCCCGGCGGCGGCATCTCACCCGACCAGACACGCTGGATCGCCTGCCCACCCGGCTTCTTCCTGTCGGTCCGCGTGCTCTCCCGTCGCTTCCGCGACCTGTTTCTGAAGCACCTGCGCGCCGCCTTCGACGAAGGTGAGCTCCGATTCTCCGGTGCTCTTGCCGGTTTGGCCGTTCCCGCCAATTTCGCCTCCCGGCTCGACGCGTTGGCCGAGACCGACTGGGTCGTGTTCGCCAAACCCCCATTTGCTGGGCCCGAGCAGGTGCTCGGCTATCTCGGCCGCTACACCCACCGCGTTGCTATCGCCAACAGCCGCCTGGTCGGGCTCGATAACGGCCAGGTCAGCTTCACCTGGAAAGACTATCGGCAGAACGGCAAAACCAAGCTGATGACGCTCTCCGCCGACGAGTTCATCCGACGATTCCTGCAGCACACCGTGCCCGACGGATTTCACCGCATCCGCCACATCGGCTTCCTGGCCAACTGCCATCGTACCGCAAAGCTGGCACTCTGCCGCAATCTGCTCGTTGCACCGTCACCGCCGGCCGCACCACCGCCGCGCCGATGGCAGGATCGCCTCCGCGACCTCACCGGCGTGGCAATCGATGTCTGCCCCTGCTGCGGCGGTCACATGCTGACGTGCGGCCTGCTGCCGCCAAGTCCGCCACCGCGGCCACCTATGTGGTGCGACAGTTCATGACGCGATCTCCGTCGCTCCCACTTCGCACCGTCGTCACAGGGCACGCCAACCACGGCGGCCACCAGCACGTGTCGCACGAGGTCACATTCCTTGCCGGCAGGCCTGCAGGTCCGGCGGATGTGGTCGCCTGCCCGATCAATCGCCGGCCACAGCCCCAGAGCACCCGACAATACCCCTCAGAACTCCGACGCCAGCTCGCCGAACTTCCGACCACCTTCACCGATCGATCCAGGGGCCTCCATAACAATCCCCATAGACCACCTCCGCGGCCGCTTTAGCCCAACACGTTTTTGGCTTACCGGCGCGGCCCCGAGCCTTAACGCGCTCGCGTCGCCGTTTGTGCGCCGCGCCGCCAAGCCAAAAACGCTCTACGATCATGTGTGTCACGACGGCGCGGATGATGTCGACCAGCTACAAGTAGGCATCGTCGATAAGGGCGCCGCGTTTGTTCCCGCGGGTCAGAGAGCCACGGGTGGTACCTCAAGAGGCTGACTTACCCCCGCTCCGGGCTCGTGCGCACGACGGCGCA
>DASYBP010000093.1:0-2561 GCA_036500715.1 Rhodopila sp. | reverse complement strand
CGCTTCGCGCCGTATACGAAGGCGCGAAAGCCGCTGACAGAGCGATGACATCCTCCTGACATCCCCCTGACATCCAGGGTTCGGTGGCTGAAATAGGCTCGGTGAGGATTTTGTGTGTTCCCCCGCGTGCACGAAAATTCCAGCCACTGTTTCCGACTCGGTCGGGCCAACGCGGCAACACCCTAGGCGGGGCCTCACAGCGTCAGGAGATTCGTTATGAAGGCAATCCTGTCTTTGGCCACAGTTGCATCGTTGGCCCTGTCAGTTGGACAAGTCGCCCAGGCTCAGAACTACACCCAGGTAAATCTGGTCGCCAATGTATCCGGCGTGGCCCCGGTCACTGATCCCCATCTTGTCAATCCGTGGGGACTCTCGCGCAATTCCGGCAGCCCGTGGTGGGTCTCCGACAACGGCACCGGCCTAAGCACGCTCTACAACGGCCCTGGCGCCATTAACCCACTGGTCGTGACCATCCCCAAAGCGAACCCCAACAGCAAGACCTTCCCCACCGGCACGCCCACCGGCACCATCGCCAACACCAGCCCCACAGACTTTCTCCTCGCCGCAGGAAAGCCCGCCGACTTTCTGTTCGCGACGCTTGACGGCACGATCCAAGGCTGGAACCCAGGCGTCAAGCCCACCACGGCCGTCATCGTCGCCAAGACCACCGACGGCTCCAGTTACACCGGCCTTACCAGCGCCCTCATCAACGGCAAGCGCTTTCTCTACGCCGCCAACTTCCCCAAAGGCACCGTCGACGTCTACGACAACGCCTTCCACAAGGTCACCGTGCAACCAAACGCGGACGGAGATCACGATCGCGACGACAGGGGCGACAACAACAGGGAAGCTTTCATCGACGAACGCCTTCCCCGGAACTTCACACCCTTCAACGTTCAGGCCATCGGCAACGACATCGTCGTGACCTTCGCTCTGCATCAGGAAGGCACTCCGCTTCCGATCGATGGGCCAGGCCTCGGCTACGTGGATATCTTCTCCTCCGACGGCCGGCTCCTGCAGCGCCTCGAAAATGGGAATTGGCTCAACGCACCGTGGGGCGTAGCTCTCGCGCCTCTCGACTTCGGCGCCTTCAGCCATGATCTGCTCATTGGCCAGTTCGCCAGCGCCGGCACGACCGAGAACAGCGGAACCATCGCCGCCTATGACCTCGCCACCGGTAAGTTCCTTGGCCAGGTGCAGGATGCGACCGGGAAGCCACTCGCGATCAATGGCCTCTGGGACATCAGTCCGGGCAACAGCGCTGCTGCCGCGAGTGCCGATTACGACCCCGCGGGCGCACCGGGTGGCGAGCTTTATTTCTCCGCCGGCCCCGATCATGGCCAGGGCGGACTCTTTGGCTACCTCAAACCCGTCGCTACGGAACTGACCGTGGGCAACGACCAGTAACCCAAACCTCCACAGCTGATCCATTTGCGAAGCCCAGATGAAGCCCAGATTTCGTGGTCCGAAATCTGGGCTTCGTCTTTGCACAGCAAAAAGCGCACATACCCGGCAAAAGCCAGCGGCACCTTAGAATCAAGATGCATGGCGAATGTGCGAAAAAGAGATTCTGCAGAGGCCGTCAGGGTTGAGGCGATCAGCCTTGAGGCGATTGGGGCGGTGGATGAACTGCTGGCGGGTGTGGGCCTGACCCATGGGCGCCGCCTGATCCGGCGGGATAGCCCGCGTTACCGGCGTCAGGAGCCGGATGAGCTCAAGGAGACGCCATCCACGGAGTTGGCCGTTCATCGGGATGGCGACGTGGAGGTGCTGGTGGCGCCGCGCTGGCAGAAGGCGCATGTGCCGCATGCCTTCAGCACTCGGCGGGGCGGGCTTTCGACGGCTTACCGCAGCGATGAGAGTCGGGCGGGAGAGATGAGGCCGGGCGAGATGAATTTGGGCCTGACGGAAGCAGATGATGCGGCGAATGTGCTCAAAAATCGCCGTTTGCTGCTGGCCGCGGCCGGTGCGGCGGGGCGGACGCTGGTGACGCTCAAGCAGATCCACTCCGGCCTGACACGGCGGGTCACGCGCGCGGATGCCGAGCGGGCGATGCGCGCGGACGGGCTGATGACGGACGATCCGGAGGTGATGCTGGGCATCCAGACGGCGGATTGCGTGCCGGTGCTGGTGCGGGACCGGCGGAGACGCGCCGTCGCCGCCTTCCACGCGGGCTGGCGCGGCACCCTGAAGCGGATCGTGGAGGGCGGCATCGGGAAGATGCGGCTGGAGTTCGGCAGCCGGCCTGAGGATCTGGAGGCGGCCATCGGCCCGGCCATCGGGGCGTGCTGTTACGCCGTTGGGGAAGAGGTGCGGAGCGAATTTCGCTCGCAGTTCAGCTATGCTGCGGAGCTGTTTTCCGAGGTGTACGATTCGGATCCGGTGAAGGAGAAGTATCCGCTGCTGTTTCTTACCGCGCGGGCGCCGGGACACAGCAATATTGGCCCAAATCTGCACCTGGATCTGATCGAGGCGAACCGGCGGCAGTTGCTGGATGCCGGGCTTCGGGCAGAGGCCATTGCGACGGCTTACCGCTGCACGAATTGCGAGCCGGGGATGTT
>DASYBP010000092.1:0-13063 GCA_036500715.1 Rhodopila sp. | reverse complement strand
ACCCTGAATTCCGTCTCATGAGGTGGCTGCGTGGGGTTCTGTCATCCACCGCCACGGCCATGGCCATTCGGAGCCCGGCTGGACTGTGATCTAGCCCCTGGGGAGGATCTGGAACATGCGGTCTCTACCGGGCCCGATGCGGGGCTTCAAAAGCGAAGGGTCTGGCGCCCGCTTCTGTCGAAGCTTCGACGAGCTCCGAAATTACTTGCATCCCCGATCACGCCGTAGCCGAAACCTTCTGACCAACTCCCGCCGCCACCGTTGCCTTATTCGTGGCATCATTGCGCTTCACATCATGGAAGCGGCGTGATCTGGAACCGAGCGCGTCCATCAAACCCGCTCACGGGCGCGATTACTGACAGAATCTCAGTCATCAGCTTTGCTGGCGCGATCTCGCGACCCCAGCGCCCGTGGTCTGGACCACCACGACCGCGCTGCTGGCGCTAGCGGGGTCAGCCGTGGTGCCGGACCGCGTGCGTTTGCAAGGCGCGGTGGCGCTGGGGCTTAGCGGAACCGGCTGGCGGCATAGGGAGCCAGATCGAACGGCGGCTGGCGTCCGCTGATGAGGTCAGCCACGACTTTGCCAGTGGTGGCAGCCGCGGTCAGCCCGACATGGCCGTGCCCGAAGGCGTGGACGATATCGGCACAGCCGGTTGCCGGTCCCAGTACGGGCAGGCCGTCGGGCGTGGAGGGCCGGTGCCCCATCCACATTTTCACCCGGTCGGGCGGCAGGTCGGCTTGGAGCGCGGGAAAGACCTTGCGCGCGAACTCGAGGAGCACCCGCGCCCGCTGCCAATTCGGCGCGGCATCCAGCCCTGCCAGTTCGACCTGCCCGGCCAGGCGCAGTCCGGCCGGCGTCATGACACACGCCATTTTTCCGTCGCTCGGCATGATCGGGTAGCGTGGTTCCACACCGGGATCGGAGATCACCACGTGGTAGCCGCGTTCTGTTTCTAGGAAGACACGATCGCCCGCGGCGCGTGCCAGTGCCCTCGACCAGGCGCCGGCGGCGATGACCGCCTTGTCGCAGGGGATTTCGCGTTCGCGCGTGGTCACGGCGCGCAGGCGGCCGGCCTCGATATGAAAACCGGTTGCGGCGGTTCTGCGGATTTCACCGCCGCGGGCCACGGCGTGCCGGCCGAGGGCAGCGACATAGGCGCCCGGGTCGCGGCACTGGCCGTTTTCCTCGATCAGAAGGGCGAATTTGTAATGGCGGTCGAGCGCGGGTTCCCGCTGGCGCAGCTCGTTTTCGTCCAGCTCGAGCCACTTTATGCCGTTGTCGCGGCGGATGCCCCAGGACAGTGAGTCGGCTTCGAACGCGGTACGGTCAGGGAACGGAAACAGCACCCCACGACCGGAAATGAGGTCGCCGACGCCGGCTTCCTCGGCAAGTTTGCGGTGATGGGCCGGGGCGTCCGCCAGCAGTGGGGCCAAGGCGCGGGCGGTGGCGGAGACCTTTGCCGCGGTCGAGCCGGCCTGGAGGAAGCGCCGCAGCCAAGGCAGCAGGGCCGGCAGATAGGACCAGCGGATGGTCAGCGGACCGAGCGGGTCCATCAGGTAGCGGGGGACTTTTTTCCACAGCCCAGGTGCGGACATTGGGATGACCGAACTGGGGTTGAGCAGTGTGCCGTTGCCGTAGCTGGCTGCCTGCTCGCCGCCTGGTATGCCGGGTTCGATGATGGTTACCGCGTGGCCGTCACGCAGCAGTTCGATGGCGGCGGCAAGACCGACCACGCCGGCGCCGATGACGGCGACCCGGCTCATCCTGCGGCGGAGATGACTTGCGCACGCATGGTGGCGTTGACCGGACCGGTGCCGAAACGTCCGGCGAGGGCGAGCGTGGCGGCTTGAACGGCCGGTTCGGTGTCCACAGGCATACGCGCTTCCAGTTCTGAGCGCAGCGGGGTGCCGAGACAGTAGCCGAGGGCGATATCCTGCGCCGACGCCGCCGCGAAGGGTAGCTCGACCGTGGTGTAGACCGCGTCGGTGAAGCCGGCTGCGGTCAGGTCGTCGTCGATTGCCGCGTTATTGGCATAGCCGTGCAGGCCGTTGGCCAGAAAGCGTGGGGGCTGGTCGGGAAACAACCTGTCCAGCGCGGTCTGCAGGCAGTCGGCGATTGGGTTGTGATGGATCGTGCCAAGCACGCTGAAAACGAAACGGCCGCCCTGCTTGATGACGCGGCGGGCTTCTCGGAAGGCACTCAGCCGATGCGGGATCGTAGCGAGGCTGAACTGACAAGTGACGATGCCGAATGACGCGTCCTGGAACGGCAGCGCCTCTGGATCGGCCTGCTGCCAGGCGACGCGCGCCATGCCAGGCTTGCCGGAGGCGTAGGCGACCAGGTCGGCGGTGGGATCGGTAGCGATAATGGTCAGGCCCGCCGACACCGCCGAAGCGATCGCCTGGGTCAGGACGCCGGTGTCGCCGGCAACCTCCAGCAGCGGGCCGACACTCAGCCGGCATAGACGGCGCGCCAGGTCGTCCGCGAATGGCGCCAGCACGCTGGGGGCAAAGTAACGGTCGCGGAGGAATGGCATCGCGTTGGCGGGAATCCGGCTCATGACTGTCATCGAGCGCTAAATGACCTTCTTCAGTCCGTAGAATTGGGGCCAGCCATCGGGGACGTCGTGCATATAATTGTGATACGCGGTGGGAGAATCGTACATGCCGAGCGGGGCGTACGTTGGATTTTCCCAGAATGCAACCTGCATTTCCTCGCAGAGAAGCTGTTGCGCGGACAGATCCGGCGCGTCGAACCACGCGGCGTAGAGAGCCTCGATCTTGGCGTTCCTGGCCCAGCCGAACCATGCCTCTGTGCCGTTGCCGCGAAGTGAGATGCTTGGGGCGGGCGAGATGTTACCAAATCCGCCGAGCCAGGTGTAAAAGATGTTCCAGCCGCCGCGCTCGATCGGCTCGCGGCTGGCGCGCCGTTGCACGACCGAACCCCATTCCATGGCCTGCAGATCGACGTTGAAGCCGATCTTCGTGAGCGTGTCGGTGGCGACCTGCGCCTCGGCCCAGATGGCGGGGATGGTGGTGGCGGCGAGGACGACGATTTTGCGGCCGTCGTAGCCGGCGGCGGTCAGGTCTTGTGTCAGCTTGGCGTAGTCCTTGGGGCCGCGCGTGATCTCCACGCCGGCGGTACTGGCCATGGGTGTGCCGGGGACGAACAGGCCGACGTCGGTTTTGTAAAGCGAGGGTTCGGCGCCGGCGACCGCCTCCATGATCTCCTTCTGATCCATCGCGGCGATCACGACGCGGCGGATCGCGGCGCTGTCGAAGGGCGGGAACAGCTGGTTGAAGCGCAGACAGCCGATCTCGCCGGTGCGGTCCTTCACTGTTACGATGACGTCTTTGTAGGTCTTGATCTGGGGGATCAGGTCGAGGCTGGGGTTTTCCCACCAGTCCACCTCGGCTTGCTGGAGAGCGGCGGAGGCGGTGGCCGGGTCGGGGATGAAGTTCCAGACGACACGGTCGACATTGACGATCTTCGGGCCGGCGTTGAAGCTGGGGGTGCCGGATTGGCGCGGGACGTAGGCGCGGTTCCGGCTGAACACGACGCGCGAACCGGGGATGCGCTCGTTTGCCTCGAAGCGGAATGGGCCGCTGCCGATCGCCTCGGTGATCTGCTTCATGGGATCGGTTTCGGCGAGGCGGGTTGGCATGATGGCGCAATAGACCTCGGCCAGGGCGGCGGGCAGTAAGGGAAACGGCCTGGTCAAGCGGATGCGGATGACGGTGTCGGACGGGGCGGTGATGTCGGCGACGCGCTGCATCAGCGCCTGACCGAATGGATTGCGCGCGGCAAAGCGCTTGATGGTGGCGACACAGTCCCGCGCGAGGACTTTTTCGCCGTCGTGGAAGGACAGCCCGTCGCGCAAGGTGAGTTCCCACGCCTTGCCGTCGTCGTTGATGCGGTGGCCGTCGACCATCTGCGGCTGCACCTGGAACGCAGCGTCGTAGGCGTAGAGCGTATCGAACACGGCCAGCGAATAGTTGCGGGTGATATCGGCGGTGGTTCACACCGGATCGAGGGAAGCGAGATCGGCGTGCGGGACGAAGGTGACCGTCCTTGGGTCGCCGGCCTGCGCGATCCTGGGGGTGGCGAGGGCGGCGGTGATCGCCGCGGCCGATGTGAGCACGTTGCGTCGCTTCATTTCGGGCCTGCCCCCGTTTCCTGGGACGTTAGGGCGTAGAGTAGCATCAATCCAGGGGGGGCGAGGGTCGCAGGGCTTTGGCGACGAGCGGGGCGGCGGCGTTGGACATGCGCCGGCCGTCGTGGCCGACGTCCGGGACGTCGATGACGCGCCAGGCGAACGGCACTCCGTGTTCGGCGGCGGCCTTGCGTCCGGCGGCCAGATAGGTGTGAGCGCGGGCGTGGCGGTGCGGCCCTTGGGTCATGGATTTCTTGCCGCCGGGGAAGAACCGGCCGGTGGTCTTGGTATCCTGCGTCCCGGCCATGATCGTCAGGGGGAAGCTCAGCAGAGCGGGCAGGTCGTTGCGGGTGACCTCGGTGCCGCCGAGGCCCCAGGGCCAATCGATGCTCAGGTCGGGCATCGCATAGGTGCCGGCATTGGCGCTGACGGCGACGGCGACATGCTCGCGGTAGCCGAAGGACAGCATACGGTGGACGTACTGGCCGCCGGCGGAATGACCGAACAGGCCGTAGCGGCGCCGGGTGGTGATGCCCTGGCGGCGGAGCGCGGCGAACAGGCGCTCATCGATGCCGAAGGTCCATTGGGCGCGGCCGTTGGCAATGCCATCTTTGGCGTGGAGGTTGCCGAAATTGTACCAGAGATATTCGGGAAAGCTGGCTTCGGGGAATTCGATGGCGATCGCCAGCATGGCGCCGGCGTCGACGTGCGGCAGCCAGTAGTCACGATAGTCAGGGCCGTTGCGGGCGACGCCATGATGGACGAAGACGGCCGGCAGGCCAGGGTGCCAGTCACGCGGACGGGCTGCGTGGAGGATCAGAAGGCGGTCCGGGAAGGCGGGATCGAAGTAGGGCAGAGACTGCGGCCCCGGTGCGGCGACGAGCGGCGACAGATCGATCATGGGGGGCGCGTGCTCCGGCGCGGTGCGGAGACGGATCGTAGTCATACCCGACGTCGCCGCAAGCGGCGCCCGGTGAGGCGTTGGGGCGCTACCCTGGCGCGGCGGCTTCTGTGCTGGGCAGGTCGGGCAAGGCGATCTCGTTCAGGCGTTTGTCCTGGCTGATCCACGCCTCGGCCTCGGCCTGGGAGGCAAAACCGAGCATCGTCTGGCGCACCCCATCGCTGCCGGCGATGCCGATGTTAAAACCGTTGCCGTCACTGTTCGGAATGATGGTGTATGTTGTCATGCGCGTAATATGGAGTGCGCGGGTCAGGATTGCATCAGGGACAGGCCTGGTTCATCAGAAGTTCAGGTGACGACCGAGATCTCAGACGGGGGCGTGCGGCAGACGGCTTCGATGTTGTGGCCGTCGGGATCGAGCACGAAGGCCCCGTCGGCCGCAAGCGCGGCGGCATGGAAGGCGTCGACGACCACTGGGTCCGGCGTGGCGAAGGCGACGTGGGCGCCGGTCTGCGGTGTGTTTCGCAGGCCGATCCGGAAGCAGGCCTTGCCGTTGGAGCCGTAGCCGGCGGCGGTCTGACCCTCGGCGTACAGGCGCTGGATGCCGAGCGGGCGTAGCGCCTGATCGTAGAACGCCTTGGCACGGTTGAGAATTTCATTTCGTTGACGCAACCATATTTTCTTCTAGGCTGGGTGTCGATGATGGGGTTGCCGGGGTGGGGCCATCTTTGATCGCCCGCTCAACGACGGCGTGGTAGCGCAGGAAGCGTACCGGAGAGGCCGTGTCAGCCGCGTATTGCGACAGTTTGACGATGTGCTTCAATCCGGCGCGACGTCGATGGGGCGCGCGCAGGATCAGCATATGCTCTCGTCACCATCGCCTTGTCAGCAGGAAAGCGCGTTCGATCCCGTCCAGGGCACGCTCGACCGACGCCGGATTGTCGAAGTCCCCGGCCACGGCCTCGATCCAGCGGTTCAAGCACCATGAAGGTCCGCATGCTCGCATGCGGGAGGGCTCAGGTGCGGCCGTCCAACAACTATCTCATTTCATCTTCGCCCAGGACCTATCGGCGCCATCCGGGAGGGAGAATGCCGACCCGGCCGCTATGAGCCATCTTCCTGAACTCCCCGGGATTACCTCGTGCCTGCCACATGCGGAGAAAAATCGTGGCAGAACCACCTATGACAAAGGTCAACCAAAGCAACTGAATGACACGGTTTATGAGGCCAGAACCCTTGTCTAGCGCTACAACAATGCCGAAGACCAGGACGCAGGCGACGAAGCCCAGGAAGGTTCGGACGGAACCAAACGATACGCGCGAAAACATGAGGGCCCTCCTTCTGCTGTGGTGAGCGACGCTGCGATGTGCCACGAGTTTAGCACAGTGGCGGGGGGATTCAGGGCACGTCGGGTTGAACGTGGCTCGCGACCAGGTTTGGTTGTACGTTGCTAAATCGCGTCGTCATGCTTGCTTGTATGAAAGGCCGCTCGTCGCACGAGTCGGGTCAGCGGCTGAATCGCCAAAGCAGCATACCAGAGATATTGCGCCAGTCCCGGACGGACGAGGCCGATTGCGAGTGCAGCGCCAAGCGCCACCAGCGCCAGCGTCGCAGGCACTAGCGCTGGCCACGCCTCCGCCCGCCGGTGCACCGTGATCCACAATGCCAGGTTGACGGCGGAAATTAGCGTTATGTGGGAGCCAAAGATAGCCACCGACGCTGCGGTTGACCCGCTGTGGGCAAACAGTCCAGTTGAGATCGGCAGCAGCACGATCAAGAACAGGAAGATCAGATGCAGTGTCGTTTGCCACGGCGTAAGTTGTTCCGTCATCGACAACCGGCGCTGCTGTGAAATCCAATAGATCGCCGAAATGGCGAAGCTGAGTACCACGGCGCCAAGAGGTTCTCGCAATGAGTTCATCATCTCAAGCGCCGAGCCAGTCAGCTGCTCAATGTGTGGGACAAGCGCCGTCGCGAGCAGTGTCATTGCGACCCCGAACATTGTGTCACTGAGGTTCGCCAGACGGTCAGTTGTAAGCGATGGCAAGCCGGAGCTTGGGGCGTGACTGGCGTTCAAGGGGTCCGCTTGGGGTTTGGGAGCTTCGTGAATGAATGACGAAACGCGAAAAGCGAGGGCCTTACGCGGCAACGCGCCACGGCCCGTTCTCTGGGATCTGAACGTAAGCATTCCCAGCGAGCCATCCTCGCGTTGCTTAGGTATTATATTACGGTCATATTCATGGAATCGCTTTTACTAGCCGGCAGAACCGCGCATCCCCATGTGCCGCTCCATCATCACCGCGACAAAAGATGCACATAGCGTCGGAAGATTTCCCTGGTTGGTCCACGTGACATGATTGCCGGGGACTGCGACGATCTGCAGATTCGCCAGATGCACGCCCCAGCCAAGATCATCAGACGCGCCAACACCCTGATCGGTTCCCCCAAAGCCAGCAGTCTGATCGGTGCACCGAAATAGCACCGCCGGAAACCTGAACGCTTCTTTCGGCTCTGTCATCCGGCGCAGCAGCTCCTCCAGGATTGGGAAGTTGAAGCTCATGGTGATCGAGTCGCCCAGCGGCCTCGCCAGGCCTGGCGACAGTGCCGCGAGCGGCAATCTCGCCACGAAACGCGACAGCCTCTTGCTACGTATTCGTATCAGGATCGCGCCGACAATGCGCCCGACCTCCGCCCCGATTGCGCCGTTGCGCATCGCTGTTACAAGGCGCCGGCCGGGCCTGGTAAGCGAGACCGGCATGCTTTCAGTTGGCGGCACCGCGGTCGTATCAAGCAGAGCCAGACAGCCAATACGGCGGCCGGTCGCTTCCATCGCCGCCGCCACCGCCATCGCGATATGTCCTCCAAAGGAATAGCCGGCGAGCAGGACCGGTGCGCCGCACGCATGCACCTCGATTTGCGCAATGCATATCTTGACCAGACCATCGAGGTTGATCAATGCATAGTCGATCGTCGTCCAGTCGGGCAGGCGAACCGGCACGGATCGCAGCAACGGCCCACATCCGGCCGCCAGCAAAGCAAGCTCCTTCTCGTCGCCGCTGACGCCGGGGAATAGAAAAACCATAGGTTTGTCGGCGGTACCGAGCGCGACCTCGGTTGAATTGATTCCGTTGCCAGACAAATCATTACGATGAAAAACTGACATGTCACCCCGCACCGCGAATTCAACCCACGGCAGCATGATCGGCGCGACTGCTCTTGGCAATCCTTTGGTTTTCAAATATCAGCCCGAAGGTCAAAAATGCCCTGCCTGGGCCGTCCGTCCCTACCCGCGTCCGGACACCGCGTCCCACCACGGGCAGACCCCGTCCTGGCGGATATAATTACCATCCAGCACATGAACCGGTTGGCGGACGCCGTCAGCCGCGGCTTTCAATCGCATTTCGCGGGCCCGCTGGCGCTGTTCCGCCGGCAGCCAAGCCCGGTCGTGCCCCCACAGGCTCGGCCCGACGGTTACCTCGGTCGGCGTCCAGGCTCCCGGCATCACATCCTTGCCGCCCCACCCATACTCCAGCATGAACCCACCCGGGGAGCGCAGGTAGTATGACGTGACAGCGTCGTTCGGATGACGGCCCAGCGTGGTGGCGATTTTTTCCGGCTCTCCCAGTGCGATGTCATAGCCCTGACCGACATCGTCCAGCGAGAACAACTCCACCATCAGGTGGTGAAGATCCTGCTTCCCGGTCTCGATCAGCGCCACCGAATGGTGCCGCGGGTTCACGTGCAGGAAGTAAGCCCGGAACGGTGTGGTAATGAAATCGCTGACGGCGAAACCCAGCAGATCCCGATAAAAGCCCAGCAGGTCATCAATATTTTTGACATGAAACACGACGTGCCCCATGCCCAGGGCGCCGGTCCGAAAGCCCGAGATCGATCGCCCCGGCTTGAACGGCTCGTCCGCGACCGCCGGTCCGTAGAAGGCTTCCAGGTGATTGCCGCCCGGATCGTCGAAGCTGATCAGCCCTGCCACGAAACGCTGATCCGCCAGCCCCTTGGGCTCACGGCGAACCGCGACACCAGCGGCTTCAAGCCGCCCGGCCAGCGATTGCAGGGCCGCCGAGTCAGCGACCTCGAAGCCGAAATAACGCTCCCCATCGGCCAACGACCGATCGACCACCAGCCTCTGCGCTCGGTCGTCCATACGAAACGCGTGGGCCGTATTGCCCCGCTCGATCAACTGCATGCCCAGCCAACGCGTGGCGAAGTCCGTCCAGTCCGACAGGTCCGACGCGCCTACGCCCACATAGCCGAGACCACAGATCTCCATGGTTGTCCCTCCTGCCGCCACCAGGCTTCCGCTGACTGAAGCGTCGGAATCTTAGCAGTCGCCACGGCCCGCGCAACGGCCCCCTGGCAGATCAGTCGGCAGGCCGGTCAGCGTTGCCCTCTGGCGACCAGAAGTTCGATCTCCTGGATCAGCCGGTCGCTTTGAACCGGCTTGCGCAGCACGTGAAAATTGCCGCCGGCGATGGTCGAGACGGACGCGACCTGTTCGGCGTATCCGGTCAGCAGAATTGCCGGCAGCGCGCTGTTGATCTCGCGCGCCTGGCGGATCAGCATGATCCCGTCGTGACCGGGCATGGTGAGATCGGTCACCAGGGCGTCAACCGCCGTGGTCTGCCGCAGGACCATGAGCGCCTCGATCGCGTCCCCGGCCGTCACGCAAGAAAAACCCTCATCTTCGAGTAGTTCCGCTAAGGTTTCACGCACCGCATTATCGTCATCGACGACCAGTATGCGCGCGTTGCGCTGACCCGCCACTGCCGGCGCCGGACCGGCTGGCACCGCCTTTGAATCCCCAGTTTTGCGGTGGTGGTTGTCGGCCGGACACCGGTTTCTCGTGCCATGCCAGGGCGCCGGATCCTGAGCCGCGTCAAGCAATGAAACCATTTACCTCAACCCTTTCCTATCGGAGCCGAAGCAGCAACGGGCTCGGAACATGTTCGCGGCAAGCCAAACTTGTCTTTCCAAGGCAAAGACTGCTCTACACCAGGGTGTCCGTTTGGCCGAAACGCATGATAGATCATAATGCGGAACGCTGTCCAGAAAAAATGGAATCCGCCCACGCGCCGAAAAGAGCCCTGGACAGCCAGCATCATTATCCTTACCTGGCATCGGTTCCCATTAATAATCTGTCATGATTCGGAAATTTGCGATAGACTAGTATCAATATTGATACAAATCCCGGACCGCCGTCACATCTCGCTTCGGCAACCTGTGCCTAGCCGTCGCGGCTCGCAAAAACACTCTGCACGCTGTATTCGGTTCTATTACAATACGTCTCGCAATCATGAGTAATCTTATCGTCTCCGCGCACTACAACTATAACGCGTCTCACTCTTCGCAGACGGCTGCCCGCTGTCCCCATCAAGCGAATTGATCGCCGATTGACGCGGTCTTGTTCCAGACCGACCTGCCCGCTCACCACATCTTACGGCACGGAACCGATCGGAGACGCTTTTGCCATTCTATGCCACAAACAAGCTGAATCGCCGCACCTTCGGCACAATCGCAGCCGCTGGCCTGCTCAGCCGATGTGCGGCCGTTCCCGACATTCAGGGCCTGACGCCGCGCGACATCGGCCTCGCCGCCCGCGGGACCAAACCCAATCCGAACACGGTTGACGACACCGACGCCCTGCAGCAGCAGTACGACCTGCAGCGGGCGCTCTCGGCCAGCCCGATCGTGTTCGGCAACCAGGTGACCTTGCTTCCCAGCGGCACAGAGGCATTTCAGGCCATCTTCAAGGCCATTGCGGGCGCGCAGACCAGCATCAACCTGGAATATTTCATCCTGGCCAACGTGCAGTCCGATGGCGTCCACCTGGCAGATCTGCTGCTCGACCGGCTCCGCGCCGGCGTCAAGGTCAACATGATCTACGACGCCTTCGGCTCACGCGACACGCCCGGCGCGTTTTTTCAGACCCTCCGCGAGGCCGGCGCCAAGGTCATCGAGTTCAACCCGCTCAACCCCTTCCTCAGCAGGATCGGCTGGGCCCCAAACGATCGCGACCATCGCAAGATCGCCGTGATCGACGGTCGGATCGGCTTCACCGGCGGCGTCAACTTGGACACCGCCTACGAAAATCCGCCCAGCGCCGGCATTCCACCCGGCGGCGACACGCGCCACGCCTACTGGCGCGACACCGCGATCCGCATCGAGGGTCCTGCCGTGACAGAGCTGCAAAAGCTGTTTTTCGGCACCTGGCTCGAGCAGAAGGCGCCGCCCGCCGATCCGGCCGACTATTTCCCGAAGCTGTCTCGTCAGGGTGTCCAGACCATCCGCATCATCGGCAGCTCGCCCGGCGAAAGGCAGCCGCTTTACTATGCCTCACTCCTCACCGCCATGAACGCCGCGCGGCAGCGCGTCTGGCTGTGCAGCGGCTACTTCGTGCCGCCGCACCAGGAACGTGAGGCGCTCTACAGGATTGCCCGAGCCGGGCTGGACGTGAGGATCATCGCCCCGGCGTTCAGCGATGTGCAGAGCGCCGTCTACGCCGCCCGCGCCGCCTACGGCGATCTGCTGCGCGCCGGCGCCCACGTCTACGAGATGCGGGACGCCGTCGTTCACGCCAAGCTGGCCGTCGTCGACGACACCTGGACCGTCATCGGATCGTCCAACCTCGATCGCCGCAGTGTCGTCTTCAACAACGAGGTTGACGCCGTCATCCTCGGCCACGACACCGCCGGACAGGTCGAGGCGGTCATGCGCCGGTTCATGGCGGCGTCCCGCGAGATTGACCTGGCGCGGTGGAGAAACCGCTCGTTCGGCGAACGTGTGGACGAGTGGAAGGCCCGCCTCTGGCAGTACTGGATGTGACCAAACTGGATGCGACCAAGGTGCCCGATCGCGGTGAAGCGTGAGCCGCAAGGCGGTCACGCTTTCCGCCTGAATCGGCCACTTCAACCAAGGTGCGACGTATCGCGCCCCTCCGACGCGCGATACTAGCCCCCGCTGTCGCGTGCCCGCTTGACCACCCGCCCCTGAAACGACCAAACTTGGCCCAACGGGACCGTCCAAGGGCAAGGCACAACTGCGGCCGAAGCCTCTGGCGCCCCGACGTGTAAACCGCGACAACGAAAGGGAGCGCGATGCCTCAGGTAACCCTGACGGTCAACGGCAAGCAGCACACGGTTCAGGTTGAAGGACGCACCCTGCTGGTCGAACTGTTGCGTGAGAAACTCGGCCTCACCGGCACTCATGTCGGCTGCGACACCAGCCAGTGCGGCGCCTGCGTCGTCCACATCGACGGGATCTCGGTGAAATCCTGCACCCAGCTCGCGCTGCAGGCGGACGGCACCAATGTCCTCACGATCGAGGGCCTCGCCGCAGCCGACGGCACGCTGCATCCGATGCAGGAGATGTTTCGGGAGCATCACGCCCTGCAATGCGGCTTCTGTACTCCCGGCATGGTCATGACCGCGGTCGATCTGGTGAACGCGCACCCCGACGGCCTGACCGAGAAGGAAATCCGCGAAGGCCTCGAAGGCAACCTCTGCCGATGCACTGGTTACCATAACATCGTCAAGGCCATCGCCGCCGCTCATCCATTGATGCACGCCAAAGCCGCCGAATAACCGTCACCGCGCATCAAACTAGGGGGTAACGACCATGGCCTTCGAAGGTATCGGCGCATCCGTTCGCCGCAAGGAAGATGTCCGCTTCCTCAGCGGCAAAGGCAACTACACCGACGACATCAACCGTCCCGGCCAGCTTTACGCCTTCATCAAGCGCGCCGACCGGCCGCACGCCAGGATCAACAGCATTGACATCTCAGCCGCCTCCGCCGCGCCGGGTGTGGTCAAGGTGTTTGTCGGCGCCGACATGGCGGCGGAAGGCATCGGCGGCTTGCCCTGCGGCTGGCAGATCCACAGCAAGGACGGCTCGCCGATGGCCGAACCGCCGCACCCGGTGATCGCCACCGGCAAGGTGCGCCATGTCGGCGACCCGGTCGCCGTGGTGATCGCCAACTCCAGCCAGGAAGCCAAGG